>DATAIM010000506.1:0-4684 GCA_036262655.1 Gemmatimonadaceae bacterium
CGGGCCTCACCGCCGCGCTGTGGCTCTCGAGGTATCTGCACTCGGTAGTGCTCATCGACTCCGGCGAGCCGCGCAACTGGGAGACTCGCGGTATAAACGGTTTTCTGGGCGCACATGCGATCAAGTCACCCGAGCTGAGGAGGCGTGGCCGCGCAGACGCGCAGAGATACGGGGCCGTGCTCGTCGAGGGCACAGTCGCAACTGTAAAGAACCTGAACGCCGAGCGGTTTACGCTGAATCTCACCGACGATCGTGCGTTCGACTCACGTCGCGTTCTGCTCGCCATTGGAATCCGCGATGTCTGGCCGGCGATTCCCGGACTCAGCGACTGCTACGGTGAAACCGTGCACGTCTGCCCCGACTGCGACGGCTACGAAACCCGGGGATGCAAGACGGTCGTCATCGGCTCGGGCAGGAAAGCGGTCGGAATGGCGCTCGCCCTCACGACGTGGACGGATCAGATAGTCATCTGCACGAATGGCGAGCCGGCGGACATGGAGCCGCGCTATCTCAAACAGCTCAAGTCGTTGAACATCCCGGTGCTGGAGGGGAAGGTGGTGCGCATCTCCTCGGAGAAGCGCGAGATCAGGTGCATGGACATCGAGGATGGAATGCCGCTGGATTGCGAGCGGCTTTACTTCGCGATCGGCCAGTATCCAGCGGATGACCTGGGCGCCCAGCTCAACTGCGACCGCAACGACAATGGCCTGATCGAGGTTGACGATCGAAATCGCACTTCGGTGATGAACGTCTTCGCTGCCGGTGATATCGCCCCCGGACCGCAAATCGGGATCGCAGCCGCCGCCGCGGGCGCGATCGTATCGACTGCGATACACGCGTCGCTCGTGCCCGACTCCCGAAAGCTCGACTGAAGTGAAGATGGCTGCGCGGGGTTACGCGCAGCCACCGGATCAGCAGCCGAGAGTGTGGGTTACCAGCGGAGCGTAAGCGTCTGGGGTTTCTGCTTTCGAACGATTCTCAGCATCAGGGAATTGTCAGCTGCCGCGCGCATCAGGCGGATGAGCTCGCCCGGATTCTCGAGCCGTTCTTTCCCGGCTTCGACAATCACGTCGCCGCTCTTGAGCCCCGCTTCACCCGCGGGCGTTCCCATTGCGACGTTGATGACGAATACGCCCTCGCCCTTCACCTTGAGAACATCGCGCAAGTCGGCGTTGAGCTGGGTGAGCTCGGCACCAACTACACGTAGCGTCGGCGAGCCTGATCCGATCACCAGAGGAGCGATCGAGATGAGCGGCTCGCGCGGCGATCCTATCGCGACGTTGCGGTTCAGCAGCGCCTCAGTGCGGCGCTTAGTTGCGACCGCCATTCGCTCCGGCGCTGGCCCGATTCGGTGAAACTCTACGTATGCCCTCATATCCATTGGGCGCTCGACGACCATCAGCGTCGCTGTCTTCGCGAGATCATTCCGCCGGTACCTGAACACAATTCTCTGGCCGGGCACGAGAAGGCTCGACATCGGAATCGGATTCTTGCGGAAATCCTGCGCATTGATCGAGATCAGCACATCCCCCGCCTGGAGACCCGCCTTCTCCGCTGGTGATCCCGGGTCGATCGATTCGATGGTCGGGTAATCGGTGAAAGTCATCGCGCCCGACTCACCGACGGTGCCGATTCCGGTCGTGATGACGACACCAACCCAGCCGTTCGCGCCCTGACCCCTTGCGGTGACGGGTACTGCGACGAGCAAGGCTCCGAATGCCGCCGCGAAAATTCGTGTTAGCCGCATTGCGCGCACCTCAGAACCTGTTGAGGCTCACGCCTGCTGGACGAAGCGTCGTTCCAAGCTGGCGGAGAGTTGCCTCGCGGGCACCGACAGTCGCGAGGTAGTACTGGTTGATCACTGGATCTTCGGGCGCCTGCTTGAGCGCACCGCGGATCTCCGTCATCACTCCATCGAGTGCAGCGAGCCGCGTGCGATACTGCGACGGGTTGGTCGGCAGGGGTACCTCGGTGTTGCTGGCGGAGAGGTAGGCAGATGCGCGCTGGTATTCCTCGCCTGCGCGGTTGAGAACGTCCCACGCTTCTTCCGGAGACCTGAACTGCGTTGCGGCCAATGCAAGCGATGCGTTCGCGTTCTGCTGGCCGGACGCGGCAGAGCGGGTTTGAGACACGTCCGATGACGCGGTATCCGCCGTGCGCGACGGAACGAGCGGAGCACCCGCGGAAGCTCTGCCAATTGCAGCGCCGGTAACCGCCAGAGCAAGGCCTGCAGCGATCTGCATCAGTCGTCTCGCGGCGAAACGGGAGACCAGCGGATCATTGATGAGTCCTTCCGCGCGGAGCTGTCTGGACAGCGACGCCCAGTCAGTGAGCGGCGGCCCGGTTCGGTCGCGCTCGCGTGCGATGATATCGTCCAATTCGTTTTCAGACAGGGGCAACATGAGTGATTCCTGAGCCGGCTGTTGATTCATCCACCACATGCGCCAGCAGCCGGCGAAGCTTGGCGCGTGCCTTGAACAGCTGAGATTTGGAGCCGCCCGACGTGATGCCGAGCTCTTTTCCTATCTCGTCGTGTGTGTAGCCTTCGATGTCATGGAGCACGAAGACCATCCGGGCTCCTGGTGATAATTGCTGCATTGCGGCGTCGATCGATTCCGCGAGAAAGGTGCGGTCTGTGTCGCCTTCGACGGACGCGCTGTCGTCCTGTATCTCGGTCTCGAGCTTCGCGATCCGCTTGATCTTTCGAAGCGCGTTGAGCGTACGATTCACGGCGATCCGGTGAGCCCAGGTTCCGAACTGCGATTCTCCGCGATATCCGGGGAGTGCTCTGAAGATCTGGATCCAGACTTCCTGGGCAATGTCAGCCGCGACGTCGTGGTCGCCGCAAAGGCGGTTGACAACGGCGTCGATGTGCGGCGAGTGTCGCAGCCAGAGCTGCCTCATCGCCGCTTCATCGCCTTTCATGGCGCGCTGAAGCTCCAGCTGGTTGGTCTGCATCCCGTCTCAAAAAATTAGTCACGGGATGGGGGAGGGAGGGTTTCTCGGGACCCCGTCAGCTGATTCTCGGGTTTTCCCGGGTGGAAGGACCCGATCCGGCACGCTACTCGCGAATGCAAACAAATGGAAAACCAGCAGGAATAAATCTGGAATTCCATGGGAACCGTATTACTATGGAGCCCCGTGACGGGGAGGATTACCGCTCGTCACCCGATATAAGGTGTTCCGGTGGTCCTTCGAGCTCGGCCCGAGCAACCGGAACATGTCAGATGTGCCGAAGTAGAAGCAGGAAAGGAGTTTGATGGTGCTGAAGGTAATTGTGACCGCGCTCACGCTGATGCACGGTAGCGATGGTCTGCCGTCCAAGGCCCCGGACGCAGTAGGTATGTCCGCTTCACGGCTCGAGTCGATTGACCGGGTCGTACAGCGCGGCATTCGCGCGGGCGGATACCCGGGTGCGGCCGTTGTCGTCGGGCGCAAAGGCGCCGCCGTCTGGGAGAGAGGATTCGGCAAGCTCTCCTGGTCACCCGTCGCACCTGCGGTCGAAGCGCAGACGACCATATACGACATCGCATCCCTCAGCAAAGTCGTTGGAACCACGACGGCCGTCATGGTTCTGTACGACGAGAAGAAACTCGATCTCGATGCTCCCGTCTTCCGTTACCTCCCGTCTTTCTCCGGCGGTCTCAAGGATCAGGTAAGAGTCCGCGACCTGCTCACGCACCGCTCCGGCCTCCCGGCTGGCCGCGATCTGTGGCGGCGGGCGCGCAGCCCGCAGGAGGCGCGCGAGATGGTCCTCGAGACGCCGCTCGAGTACCGCCCCAATGCCGCCTACATCTACTCCGACCTCGGCGCCGACGTACTGGGGATGATCGTCGAGGAGATCTCCGGGCAGCGGCTCGATGTCTTCCTCGCGAACCGGGTCTTCGGTCCGCTCGGGATGCACGACACGTTCTATCGTCCGGCCGACTCCGTGCGGTACCGGGTCGCGCCGACCGAAGTCAGTCCCCCGCGCGGATACCCCCTGCGCGGTGAAGTTCACGACGAGAACGCGTACGCACTCGGCGGAATCGCCGGGCATGCAGGACTCTTCAGCACGGCGGCAGATCTCTCGATCTTCGCGCAGATGATGCTGAACGGCGGGACGTACGACGGTGTGCAGATTCTGACCGACTCGACCGTTGCACTCTTCACCCGCCGGGCCGCTGGACATCGCGCGCTGGGCTGGGATACCGCCGACGGTGACTACGGTGCGGGCATCTACCTCACCGAGCGCGCGTATGGCCACACCGGCTACACGGGCACATCGATCTGGATAGATCCGGATCGGGAGATGTTCGTGGTGCTGCTCACGAACCGCGTCCATGCGGCGAAGGCGCCGCGCCCGGGAAAGATCATCGCGGACGTTCGGTCGGACCTTTCCGATGCAGCCGTCCTGGCGGTGCTCGATGGACCCACGCCGGTGCTGGCAATGCCGAATGCGTTCCGCGCAGACGAGCAGAGTGGCTGGGTTCCCCCGAAGCCGAAAGCAGTCCGCTGCACGCGGCTGGTGAAGGGTCGCAGTGCGCGTGCGAAGCGCAGCCGCGTGCGCTGCTCTTCCGCAGGCGCGAGATCAGCGCGGAACGCGAAAGCGTCGAAGTCGAAGCGATCGTCATCGAAAGTGACCGCGTCGAAATCGAAGCGGGCATCGTCAAAGGCATCGTCGTCGAAGTCGCGGCGGTCGTCG
>DATAIM010000507.1:0-8039 GCA_036262655.1 Gemmatimonadaceae bacterium
CGCTCCTCCCCCACAGGCTCCTCCGGTCGCAAGTCCTGATTCAGGGGTGCACCCCCCTCGCTGACTTCCGCACTCCTGGAGGGGGACTGCAACTCAGTCAGTGAAGGCATGAACAGCTCGCGTCGCCGAGGCCGCGGTTAAAGCTTCAGGTAGTTCGTGATTGCGATATTAGCGGGTAAAGAACGAGAGCCCCGCAAGAAGCCCGATCTGATTCGCATCACCTTCGACGAACTGATGAGCGAAGTTCGCCTCGAACCTGCTCGACAGCCGGCTGACGAGCGGCATCTTGAATCCGAGGCCGGCGCCCAGGTAACCATCGGAGTCGCTGTCGTCACCGCTGAATCCGACAATCCCGAGGAAGGGCCGCACGTACAGCCCCGCCCGATGATACGCACCCGGATAGCGGCCGCTGCCGAGGTGATAGAGAAGGCCTACCTCAGCCTGATAAGTCGTGAAGGTATCGTCGTTGCCCGAGATGATGGTCATCCCCAGTTTGGGCTCGATCGATGTGCGCCGTCCGATCGGGAATCCAACCCGAAGTGACTGAGCGGGAATGTTGATGACGGTGATGGAGTTGTCACCGATGCCAATCGTTATACCAGCGTCGACACCAAGCTCGAGAGGCTGAGGGGCCTGGGCACCCGCCATGGACGCGACAAAGGCGAGACTGGCGAGCACAGCTGAAATTCGTTTTGTCATGATTTTGTGGGGTGTGAGTGGAAAAAACACCGGATCCGAAGTTTGCGGATCCGGTACAGGCACGGCTAACTCTGTGCCGCGAACTCCTTCATGCCCGGAATTGACTACCGATCCCAGGCAGCAACCGGGTTATCCCTGAATTGGCCTGCGTAAAGGCGGGAATACATGCCCTCGGCCGCAAGAAGCGCGGCATGCGTGCCCTCCTCCACGACCCGCCCGTGCCTCAACACAACCACGCGGTCCGCGCGGAGAACCGTGCTGAGCCGGTGAGCGATAATGAGAGTGGACCTCCCGCGCAGCAGCTCCTGCATCGCCTGCTCGACAAACCGCTCGCTCTCGCTGTCGAGACTGGATGTCGCCTCATCCAAAATGACCACTGCGGGGTTCTTGAGGAACACGCGGGCAATCGCGAGGCGCTGGCGCTGGCCGCCGGACAGTTTTACGCCGCGCTCTCCTACCATCGTGTCGAAACCCTCGACGAGCCGGTCGATGAACTCTGTCGCATGTGCCGCGTCCGCCGCATTGCGCATCTCCTCTTCTGAAGGAGCACACCCATCCTCCGCCGCGGCGTAATTGATGTTGTCGCGTACGGTACCGCTGAAGAGAGCGGGCTCCTGCGGGACGATCCCTATCGCGCCACGAAGGTCCCTGAGAGCAAGGGTGCGCACGTCGTGACCGTCGAGAAGAACCCGCCCGCTCGTAACATCCCAGAACCTTGGAATCAGCGAGGCGACTGTTGTCTTTCCAGCTCCGCTGGGCCCCACGAGAGCGACAACCTCGCCAGGGGCTATGTGCATCGAAATCTCCGAGATCACTTCGGGAAGCGACGGGCTGTATGAAAAAGAAACATTTTCGAGCCTGACATCCCCCTGAACGGGCGATGCGAGCAGTGCCGGTCGCGGCGGATCCGCGATCGACGGCAGCGTGGCAAGAAGATCGAACGTTCGCCGCGCCGCACCGACCGCTTCCTGGTACACACCGAAAAGCGATCCCAGCGATCCAACCGCCCCCGCTACATACAGAGCGTAAAGAAGGAACGACACGAGTGCTCCCGCGGTGAGAGCGCCCTCAAGCACGAGCCGCCCGCCCTGCCACAACACCGCTACCACCGCACCAAACGCGCAGAATGTGAGAATTCCAAAAAAAGTCGCGCGTATTCGGGAACGGTCGATCGCCGCCGCGATCACGTGGGCCATGTGCGCCGTGTATCGCCGCGCCTCTTCATCTTCCCGAGTGAAGCTCTGCACTGTCCTGATCTGCGAGAAAGCTTCTTCCGCGCTTCCTGTCGCCTCGGCGATTCTGTCCTGCACTCCGGTGCTGGCACGCCTCAATCGTCGGCCGAAGAAGAAGGCCGCACCCACTACGATCGGCACGACGGCGAGCGTAGTCAGCGCGAGACGGGGATGCGTCATGGTCAGCAGCACGATTCCACCGAACAGGAAGAGAGTCTGCCGCGCAGCCTCCGAAAGGTTCGCGCTGAGCACGGTCTGGAGAACTGTCGTGTCGGCCGACAGTCTGCTGGTCAGCTCGCCAGTGCGATGCTCGGTGAAAAATCCCGGAGAAAGTCTGACAAGATGCGCGAACAGATCACGTCTGAGCGATGCGATGACCCGCTCCGACGTGACGGTCAGCAGGTACACCTGTGTGAAATTCAGCAGCGCCTGGATCGCAAACAGGCCAATGAGGCCAAGAGCAATTCTATCCAGAAGTGTCGAATCGCCCCTTACGAATGCGGCATCGAGCAGGCGGCGGACGATCTGCGGAAACGCGAGCGCGATTCCCACGCTCGCGAGCGGACACACCATCGCGACGGCGAGCCGAAGCGCGTGGGGCCGGACGCGGGGAAGAAGCTCACCGAGGGGCTTCGGCGAAGGCAGACGTTTGGCTGCCGGCCCCTCAGGCATCAGCCGAGCTTGCGGTCAATAGCCATCGCGATAAAGAGAAGCGCGAGATAGAGAAGCGAGTACTTGTAGACCCACCATGCGCGCGCAGTCCAGTCGGCGGCAGCCCGCATTCTCAGGACTCCCGCGAGCAGCACCAGGCCGAGCACTATCGCCGAGAGAAGGTAGATCACGCCGAACGCGTGGAACGTGAAAGGCAGGACCGTGATCCCGATGAGAATGAGCGTGTACCACACCATCTGGTTCATTGTCTCGCGCTCGCCCCAGACGAGCGGCGCCATCGGTACTCCGGCCTTCGTGTAGTCCCGCTGCTTCAGAAGCGCGAGAGCCCAGAAATGTGGCGGCGTCCAGTAGAACACGATCAGAAACAGGTAGACAGCGACGAGATCGATCCGACCCGTCATCGCCGACCACCCGACGAGCGGAGGAAATGCGCCAGCGGCACCACCGATCACGATGTTGTGCGGCGTCGTGCGCTTGAGCCAGCGGGTGTACACGAACACGTAGAAATAAAATCCGCCGAGTGCGAGAGCTGCGGACACGACGTTCACGAAGTAAGCGAAGAGGAAGGTCGCCGCCGTAGCGAGGGCGACACCGAAGGCCAGGACGGACACGCTGCTCATCCGCCCGCTGGGAATCGGACGCAAACGTGTTCGCGCCATTCTGTCGTCGATGTCACGGTCCATGTACATGTTCACAGCATTCGCGCCCCCCGCCATGAGATAACCGCCCGCCATTACCAGCAGGACGAGTCCCCAGCCGGGGGTGCCCGAGACGAACATCGGCGCAACGGTTGTCACCAGAAGCAGCGAGATGATCCGCGGCTTGGTGAGCATGACCATGTCCTGGAGAAGTGTGCGCTCTGCCGGCACTGGCTTCACAGGGACCGAGGTCATGCCGCTTCTCTCATCGCGGCGCGTGCTGCGTCGGGCGTTGCGGCACGGGCACTGACGATCACAAGCACCACGATCGCGAGCCATACCAGCGTTCCGGCGGCCTGGTGCAGCGCTCTGAGCGGGGCCGGGAAATGCATTTCGACCATCCCCGCCGCAATTATGACCTGAGCCAAAGCCGCGACGAATGCGGCGCGTGCCGCTGTGACGATGACACGCGGCTCCTTCCGCTTTCCCACCGCTATGGCCATCCCCAGAAGATGGCCGAAAAGGAGAAAGGCGATCACCCGATGCGTGATCTGGATCGCGAGGGGGATCCCGCCTGCGGCGATCGTACGGCACCACGGGAAGCCGCCGCACGAAAGCGCCGCATCGGCAACGTTCGCCGTAAGCGCGCCCATGATGAGCGTCACGATGGCGAGACCACCTGCCGCGCGTGCTCCACGGAATGTCTCAGGGGTCGCGCCGGTCATGTCCGCGCCCGCCGCAATGCCACCAGCGCGGCCGAGTGCGACGGCGAGTGTCGCGAGCAGCGACATTGCGATGGTGAGGTGAGCCGCGATGATGACCGGGTTGAGTGCCATCTTTACGGTCACTGCGCCGAGCAGCGCGGCGGTGATTACCAGTGTTGCGGCAAGCGCCGCGGGCCGGAGCACTCCGCCGCTTCCTCCTGTTTGTGGCTCGCGGCGGCGCCTGAACGCACCGACGAGCAGCGCTGCGACGAGCAGCGAAAGGCCGAGTGCGATGTACCGATGGGATATCTCGATGATGAGATCGAGCCGGTCATGCGGCGGGAACCACGCTCCATTGCACTTCGGCCAGTGGTCCCCGCATCCCATGCCGGAGCCGGTGATGCGAACGATCGCGCCGAATACTATCTGAGCGAACGCCAGCACCAGAGCCGCTTCGGAGATGCGTCTCAGCGTCTGCATTGGGGCCGTCAGTGGATGGCGCGCCACGTGGCGCTTAGCAGAAGGGCGAGCGCGATTGCAGGAATGACGCCCCAGATCATCTCGGCTCCGCGCGGCGAATGCGGAATGGGGTCGCTGTCGGCAGCATGGCTGCGGGGGATGAACGCCGACCGGAGTATCGCTATCTCGGCGATAACGCAGATGACGGCCGCGACCCAGAAGATAGGCTCGGCGAGCGAATGCGTGAATTTGTCGGTGTGATCCAGTGCGGTTCGCCCCGGTGTTTGTCTGCGTGTTGTCCATAAGGTACTCGCGCACTCTGAACCTTTGCAGTACCGTTTGCGCATGACAGACCTGACGCAGCCTTCCGACTCTTCGGACGGACTTCCGCGACGAATCGGATTGTGGACTGCCGTGGCGATCCTGATTGGTACAACGATCGGCTCCGGCATCTTCAGGTCGCCTGCGGGAATCGCCGCAAAGCTTCCGGGTCCATTGCCGCTCTTGAGCGTGTGGGTTGTCGGCGGCGTGTTCGCGCTGTGCGGTGCATTGACGCTGGCCGAGCTCGCGAGCGCGTTGCCAAGGACGGGAGGTGTCTACGTTTTTATCCGGGAAGGCTGGGGACGGCTTCCGGCTTTCCTCTTTGGATGGTCCGAGCTCGTAATGATCCGGGCGGCAGCCCTCGGGGCCATATCGACGACCTTCGCCGAGTATCTGATAAGGGTGCTGGGGAACGATCCTGGAATTGCGCCGTACTCGAGCTACGTGCATTACGTCGCAGCGGCCGCCATTCTGATCACGGCGGTCTTCAACTATGTAGGGGTGAGGACGGCAGGTACGGTGCAGAATCTGACGACGCTTGCCAAGGTCGGCGGGCTTTTGTTCATAGTGTTGCTCGCGTTCAGCATGGGGCTGCCAAAGACGGGGGGCCACTACACGCCCGCGATGCCGGCGGGAAGCTTCACGATCGCGGGGTTCGGGCTCGCGCTCGTTTCAGTGCTCTGGGTCTACGATGGGTGGGCTGACGTCAGCTTCGTCGCCGGAGAAGTGGAGAATCCGCGCCGTAATCTTCCGCGGGCCCTGATCATCGGAACGAGCGGGATCATCGTGATCTATCTTCTCGCAAATCTCGCGTACCTCGCGGTATTGTCTGCCGGCGAGATGAGCGCGTCGAAGCTTGTTGCGGCCGATGTTGCGGACAAGCTGGTGGGGCCGGCGGGGGTGGCGTTTGTCGCGACGGTGGTGATGATCTCGACTTTTGGGGGGCTGAACGGGTCGATGTTCACAGGGCCCAGGATTTTGTTCGCGATGGCCGACGACAAGCTGCTGTTCAGTGGTATGGCCAAGGTTCACCCTCGTTTCCGGACTCCGTACGTGTCGATAACCGTTGTGGCGATCATGGCCGCCATTTTCGTACTCGCGGGGACATTCGAGCAGCTCGCCGATGCGTTCGTGACGGCGATCGTGCCCTTTTACGCGCTCGCCGTTGCGGCGGTGTTTCCGTTGCGAAAGAGGGCAGGGTATGACCCATCGTTCAGGGTGCCTGGGTATCCTCTGGTTCCGCTCCTTTTTGCGGTCTCGACGATCCTCCTGCTCGTCAACGCCCTCGTGGACCCGTCGAGCAGGTGGGCGACTGCCGGAGTTCTGGGCGGGATTCTCGTCGGAATACCCGTCTACTATATGACAGTGGCGCGGAGGGGCACGGCGCAGGTTTGAGACACCTCTCTGACGTGCTGGAGCCGTTACGTTAATGTTATCGGCCCCCCGCTATTCTTCGCTTGCCGGGCGGTGTTCCCGGGCGTAATTTCTACGCCATTCGGAACCCGCCCCTGATGTCAGCTCTTCCCTGAATATTTCTGGTACCAGACGGCTCGATCGGGCCGTGTAATCTGTCGTTCCGGCCGGCGTTTCCATGTTCGTGCAGCTTCCAATCCCATTTCCCCCAAGGTCTACACAATGCTCACACGACGTATGACCCGTTTCATCACGGCTCTCGGTCTGGTGCTGGTGGCAGTGGTGGCAACCGATGCCCGCAGTCAGGGAGTTACGACTGGTGCTATCACTGGGTTCATCACCGATGCGTCAGGCGCTCCTCTCGAAGGCGTGCAGGTCGCGATCACCAATCGGACCACCGGTTTTACGCAACGCACCGTTACACGGGAAGGGGGCCGTTATACTCTCACCTCCCTCGAGGTAGGCGGGCCCTACTCTCTCGACGCGCGGCGGATCGGTTACCAGCCGCACACACGTACCGGCATACAGGTGCAGCTCAGCCAGACGACAAGGGTAGATGTGCGCCTGGAGGCGCAGGCCGTTCAGCTCAACGAGCTCGAGGTTCGCGCCACCACTGGTGAGATCATCGCGCCATCCAACACTGGAACAAAGACGACCGTCTCCCAGCAGGCTCTCGAGCGGTCGGCGACGACGACGAGAAATCTCGTCGACTTTACCAGAGCAGCCCCGCAGGTTTCCAGCTCCGGACCGGGTTTCTCCGGTGGCGGAATGTCGAACCGCATGAATAACGTGCAGATCGACGGCGCAACGGAGCGCGACGTATTCGGGCTCGGATCTACAGGTCAGCCAGGCGGTCAGATCAGTGCGAAGGCAATCTCGATCGACGCTGTGAAGGAATATCAGATCCTGCTGGCGCCCTATGATGTCCGCCAGGGCAACTTTGGCGGTCTGCTGCTCAATGCGGTCACCAAGAGCGGCACGAACCAGTTCCATGGGTCCGTCTTCCAGTACTACAGAAACCAGGACTATGGCCGCGATGTCCCGGTGCTGCGCGCTACCGATTTCAGCCGCCGCCAGACCGGCTTTTCACTCGGTGGCCCCATCATCAAGGACAAACTGCAGTTCTTTACGGCGAATGAGTGGACGAGAGAGTCGACGCCGGTTTCAGGACCTTATTTCGGGCAGACAGAAGGGCCAGGGGTTGTCGCCTTCGGTTTCAGCGCCGCAGAGCTTTCCCGGTTCGAGGCGGCGTATCGGGCGAAAGGTGGCAATCCTGATCCGGGATCGATCGGACCGGTCAACACGCCAACGCCGATGGATAACATTTTCGCGAGACTGGATTTCCAGATGAGCGAGCGTCACCGTCTGGTCGCGCGGTTCAACTACACCGATGCGATCAACGACAACCGCCGTGAGACATTTCGCTCCGCAACTCGTGGCGTGTACTCGTCCAACTTCCACTCCGTCGCCAGCAACAAGAAGGCACCCGTTCTCCAGCTCTTCTCGAACTTCGCCAACGGGTGGAGCAACGAAGCTTTCGCTGGTGCCAACATCGTCCGCGACCGCCGCAAGCCGAAGACCACTTTCCCGGAAATTCAGGTCAACTATTCAGGAAACCGGCAACTGATAGCTGGAGCAGATCGGCCGTCGCAGGGCAATGAACTGGACGCTGATACCTACGAGTTCACCGACAATCTGACGATTCCGCGCGGACAGCATAGCCTGGTTGTCGGCACGCGGCACGAGCTGGTAAAGATCCGCAACCTCTTCAATGAAAGCGCCTACGGCGTCTGGACGTTCGACAGTGTCGCCCGATTCGAGCAGGGAATCCCCAGCGGGTTCAGGCGCGCGATCGTTCTGAGTCAGGGCGGGAATGCATATTTCGACGCGCTCCAGTCTGC
>DATAIM010000508.1:0-5342 GCA_036262655.1 Gemmatimonadaceae bacterium
TTAGCGTTTCCTCGCGCGCTTTTTTCAGAACAACGCGTCTGCCGGCGGGATTTTCATCGAGGAGGAAACCGGTGACGCCGCCGCGGTGTTTCTCGTGCTTCCGTTTTCCATCGGCGATCTCCTGCGCGCGCTGGATTGCGACCCTCCTCAGGATCGACGGATGCACGAGCTCATCGACGAGCCCGATCTGCATCGCCTTTTTGGCTCGAACGCTCTTTCCTGTGAGAATCATGTCGAGCGCAGCCCGAACCCCAATGAGCCGCGGAAGGCGCTGTGTGCCACCCGCACCTGGAATGAGGCCGATCTGCACCTCGGGGAGAGCGAGCACCGTTTTCGGGTGATCAGTCGCGATACGGTAGTGGGCCGCAAGCGCGAGCTCGAGAGCTCCTCCCATGCACGCGCCGTGAATCGCCATCACGAGCGGGGTTCGATGCTCGTGTATCGAGTCGAGGAGCAGCTGGCCTTCGTGACTCAGCCGCTCCGCTTCGGCGGCGGATTTGATCTCGAGAAACTCCTCGATGTCAGCGCCGGCGATGAAGCTGTCCTTCTTGCCGCTGAGCAGAACCACGGCCTTCACATTGAGGTCGCGCTCGAGGCGGTCGAACAGCGCGACGAACTCATCCTTCACGGCGCGGTTGAACTTGTTCACCGGCTCGCCGGGAAGATCGATTGTGACGACGGCGATCCCGCTCGTGACCTCGGTCGTGAGGGCATAAGGGGAGCTCACGCGTCGCGCTCCACGACCATTGCGAAGCCGAGCCCGCCAGCTGCGCAGACAGTCATCAAGCCAAACTGCCCGCCCCGACGGCTGAGCTCATTGAGGAGGGTGGTGGTGATTCGCGCACCGGTTGCGCCGAAGGGGTGACCGATCGCGATGGACCCTCCCATCACGTTCAGGCGGGATTGATCGACTTCTCCCACGGGTGTGGAAAATCCGGCTCGCTCAGCCCACGCGCGCGACTCGAACCCACGAAGATTCGAGAGAACCTGCGCAGCGAACGCTTCATGCATCTCGACCAGGTCCATATCGCGGAGCGTCAATCCGGCGCGAGCAAGTGCGACCGGAGCTGCGAGCACCGGGGCTTGAAGGAGCTGTTCGCCTGGGTCGAGGGCCGCATATGCGTACGAGCGTATGTACCCGAGTGGCTCGTACCCAAGCGACCGTGCTTTCTGCTCGCTCATGAGGAGAACGCATGCCGCTCCATCCGTGAGCGGCGATGAATTACCGGCGGTCACCGATCCATACCTGCGATCGAATACGGGCTTCAGCGCCGATAGCTGCTCGAAGCTCGTGTCGGACCTGATGCCATTATCCGACGTGACTACACTGTCGTACCGCGGCGATACATAAACCGGCATCATCTCCGCCGTCAGTCGCCCATCGGCAGTTCCTGCGGCAGCGAGACGGTGCGATCTCAAGGCAAGCTGATCCTGCTCTTCCCGCGGGACGTCGTTCAGCTTCGCCATCTTCTCGGCCGACTGGCCCATCGTCTCGCCTGTCGTCGGCTCGGCGATAGCGGGCGTGATCGGCACGAGATCTTTCGGGCGAACGCGTGCGAGCGCCTTTACACGCCCGGTAAACGTCTTCGCTTTCGAAGCGAGCACCAGTGCTTCCGCCATTCCCTGCGAGTGCAGGATGGGAACGTTGGACAGTGATTCCGATCCGCCTGCGATCGCGACGTCCATGTGGCCAAGCAGGATCTGATCGGCGGCGTCGGTAATCGCCTGATTCGCGGATGCGCACGCACGACTCACGCTGAACGCCTGTACGCCCTTCGGTAAAACCGGAATCAGCGAGACTTCTCGTGCGATGTTCGGCGCGACGACCGAGGGGATGACGGTTCCGAACACCAGTCCCTGCACTTCCTTTCCATCGAGATTCGCGCGCTGGATCAGCTCGGCGACGCATATTTTTCCGAGGTCGATCGCTGAAATCGACTTGAACGCGGATCCTGCTTTTGTGAAGGGAGTGCGGACGCCCGCGACGATTGCGACGCGGCGGCCATTTCCGACGGAGGGCATGACGGGAAGTTAGACGGGGCGCGGGTATCTTTCTAGGATGCAGCGATGCTTCGCCGCGCTCGAATCCCGCGTGTTCGACGTTCTGGTGATCGGTGGCGGGATCACCGGCGCGGGAGTCGCGCGCGACGCAGCGATGCGCGGCTTATCGGTTGCGATCATCGACAAGGGTGAATGGGCGAGCGGCGCATCGGGCAAGTCGTCGCGCCTGATCCACGGCGGGATCCGGTATCTGGAGAGGGGTGAGATCCGCCTCGTACGAGAATCCGTTCGCGAGCGGGAGATCCTTCTGCGAATTGCCCCGGCACTGGTCAAGCCGCTCGAGTTCACCTGGCCCGTGTATCGTGCAGCGAGGCTTCCGAAATGGAAGCTGCGTCTGGGTTTGACGATGTATGACCTTCTCGCGGGGAAGCGAGGGATGCGCGCGCACCATTCGCTGACGGCGGCGCAGGTATTGGAGAAGGAGCCGTGTCTTCGGCGCGATGGGCTTGTGGGTGGAGCGACCTACTACGATGCTGCAACCGATGATGCGGCTCTTACCCGCGCGAATATCCGCAGCGCAGCCGGTTATGGTGCAATTGTCGTTGATCACGCGCGCGCGGAATCGACCACGGTAACGAATGGAAGAGCGGACGGCGCTCTCGTGCACGACATGCTCGCCGGCTCCACGGTGCGTGTCGCGGCGCGAGTAACTGTTCGCGCGACGGGACCATGGCAGGCAAAGGGAAGCAAGGGATCCCATATAGTTATTCCCGGGGTCCGGGTGGGAAATCACAGCGCGGTCACGATGATCTCACCGGACGACGGGCGCGTGATGTTTACTCTCCCTTCCACGCAGGGCACGATCGTTGGAACGACCGACATTTACACTTCGGAAACGCCGGACGACGTACGCGCAAGCGAGCCCGAAATCGATTACCTGCTGCGAGCCGCGAACCACTACTTTCCCGACGCTGCGCTCACACGTCACGACGTGACGTCCACCTGGGCCGGGATCCGGCCGCTCGCCACAGCTCCAGCCGGAACGCGACCTTCCAGCATATCACGCGAGCACCGGATCTCGACCGACAAGGACAGCGTCATCGTCGTAACCGGCGGAAAGCTCACCACATACCGCTCGATGGCGGCGGAAGTGGTCGACCACGTCGAGCGGGCTCTTTCACGCTCGCCCCACCGAGCCGCGACCGACCGGGAGATGCTGCCAGCGGGGAACTGAGTTACCTGGCCCGGCGGCCGATTTCAGGTCTGGTGGATCGTTTTGAGGCCCACAATCTTCAGGCGGCGAACAGCAGCGGGAAGCTTCAGGATCGTCGTTTCTCCAACCCCTTTTCCGACCAGGGCGAGGCCGATTGGGGACGACATGCTCACATGCCCTTCCTCGAATTCGACTGAGTCCCCGAAGACCAGATTGTAAGTCTCCCGGACACCCGTCTTTTCGTCCTCGACGGTGACTTCCGATCCGAGGCCGGCCTTGTCGGCTGGAATCTGGGTCACGTCGATCGATGACAGCTTGCTCAGGCGCTGGCGCAGCTGTCCAAGACGAGCCTGCACGAATTGCTGCCTCTCCAGGGCCGCCTTGTATTCACTGTTCTCGCGCAGATCGCCATGCTCGACCGCCTTCCTGATCTCGGCGGGCAAAATGACGTTGAGCTCGTGCTGAAGCTTTTCCGCCTCTGCGCCGAGTGTTGCCTTCAGTTGTTCGATCATGTGGCGAACTGCGATACGGTGAGGAGAAAAAAAATACCGAGCGCCCTTCCGTCCGGACTGGCGCTCGATATCTCAAACTAGATACGGTTCGGGTACGCCGCTAGGCCGCCGGCACGCTTATGCGTCCGCGCGGAGGTGCGCAATGTTGTTCTGCATTTCATATGCTGCGATCACCGCCTGCGCAGCTTCAGCAGGGTCGTCGGTGAGAATCATGAGGTCGATGTCTCCCGGCGAGATCTTTCGTTCGGCGAGCACTCTTGCCTGAAGCCACCGCAGAAGGCCTGCCCAGTACCGCCGGCCAAAAAGAATGACAGGGAACTGGTAGATCTTGCCTGTCTGAATGAGCGTTATGGCCTCGAACAGCTCATCCAGTGTGCCGAATCCACCGGGGAAGATGATGAATGCTACGGAGTACTTGATGAACATCGTCTTCCGGACAAAAAAGTAGCGGAAGTTGACGAGCGTATCGACATACGGGTTGGCGCCCTGCTCGAATGGAAGCTCGATATTGCATCCGACCGATTGTCCACCCGCGAGGTGTGCTCCTTTGTTGGCGGCCTCCATTATTCCTGGCCCTGCACCGGTGATGATTTGAAATCCGGCCTCCGCGAGGAAACCTGCGACTTTCTCCGCCGCCTTGTAGTATGGATCGTCCGGAGACACGCGCGCGGAGCCAAAGATGGTGACACCCTTGTCGACCGCTGCGAGCGTGTCGAAGCCCTCGATGAACTCACCCATGATTCTGAGCACGCGCCACGGATCAGTCCGTGTGAAGTCCAATCCGGGAGCCGGCTGCTGAAGCAGCTTTTCGTCCTCGGTCACCGGAACGAAGTTTCGGATCGCTTCATCGATCTTCGGCTTGGCGCCTGCCGTTCGTGGCTGCCCCGCGCGCGATGGTGGCGTCCGACCGGCCATCCGGTGGCCTTCTTCGGTACGCTCGCGCAATCCCGCACGCGCGTTTTCCTCAGCCGAGGCCCGGCTCGATGGATCCGCCTTTTTGCCGGTGGGAGTCCGCGGGTGGCGCGGCTTTCGCAAACGAGGGGTCGGGCTCGATCCGTCGGAAGTTGTTTTTTTCTTCTTCATTACCTCTGATCCGGGCTGCGGGATTGACTCTCTTCGCACGGACGGCGCCATCGCGGGAAATGTGGTCCTCGCCGTATGATGATCGCCAGATGAACAAGGCTTCCGTCGTGATCATCGTTGCGGACGGCGCTCGTCCCGACACCGTCGCGGACGCAATGAGGCGCGGGATCGTACCGGAGCTCAGTGCGCTGCGCGACGAAGGTGCAATGCACACGATCACTTCCGTTTTTCCATCGGTGACAGGGCCTGCATATGCGCCATTCCTCATGGGCCGCTTTCCGGGCCCGATCGGGCTTCCGGGACTTCGGTGGTACGATCGCGAACGCACGACATGTCGCCTCCCAGGACATTCGCGCAGCTACGTCGGCCCCGAGATACTTCACGTCGATGCCGACATCGACCCGGCAGCTCCAACAATCTTCGAGCTGGCCGGCTCCAGTCTCGCCGCTGTGAACGTCATCAGCCGGGGATTGGATCGAGAACATCAGATCGGCAGGGGGCTCAGAGCGGTTGCGCGGACTGCGCGAACGCAC
>DATAIM010000509.1:0-1669 GCA_036262655.1 Gemmatimonadaceae bacterium
ATGGCTGGACAACACGGCAGCGGGTGTTGCCGGCGGGACCCTTTCGTGAGCCATTGTCCGCGCTCCGGCGTGCATCCGCGGTGTTTGTGACGCGGAAATCACCGTCGAGCAGACATGTCACTGAGGCGCAAAATGCAATCACTCTGGCTGCGCCTGGAGTGCCGGTCAGCGTATTGCGGCTTTCGTTGTCCAACCTGGCTGAGGTTCGAGATGTCAACCACACGGAGCCAGTCGCCACGCTGTCCGGCAGAAAGACACTGGCGGTTGCCGCAGTCGGAAACCCCGATGCCTTCTTCCGCCAGCTGGAGGAGCTTGGCGCGCTCGTTGTGCCGATGCCATATCCCGACCATCACCATTTTTCAGAGCAGGATGTTGCCGCAATGGTGAGCAAAAGCGCGGGCTGCGATTACGTGGTCTGCACGCTCAAGGACGCGGTCAAGCTCGAGCGCTTGTGGCCTGCCGCGAGGATTCCATTATGGTATGTTTCCCTTGCCGTCGAGGTCGAGAGCGGAGCTGCCTCGATCGAGGGTCTCCTCATGCGCCTGAAAGGGCGCATTCGCTCAACTGAACCGTGATTTTCCGCCGCCCGTAGGGGCGCGACCAATACAATGGCTACTGACCTTCGATTGCCGGCCCAGACAATCGTAAAACCAGACAAGGATACGTTCCTCAATGAGGAGAATCCTTTCGAAGCGATGATGCTGCGCTTCGACAGGGCCGCGGAGCTCCTCGACCTCGAACCGGGATTGTACAAGGTTCTTCGCCATCCCGAAAAACAAATCATCGTTTCGATACCGGTGACGCGGGACAATGGTGAAGTCGAGGTCTACACGGGATACCGCGTGCTGTACAACACGTCACGCGGTCCTGCAAAGGGTGGGATCCGGTTCGACATGCAGGTTACACTCGAGGAGGTCAAGGCGCTCGCTGCGTGGATGACCTGGAAGTGCGCCGTCGTGAACATTCCTTTTGGCGGCGCCAAGGGCGGGGTGGTGTGCGATCCGCATGCGATGAGCGCTACGGAGCTCGAGCGGCTGACCCGCCGCTACACCGCCGGTATCATCCAGGTACTCGGCCCCGACTCCGACGTCCCCGCGCCCGACGTCAACACCAACGAGCGTGTAATGGCCTGGATTATGGACACGTACTCGATGCACGTGGGCCACACTACAACCGCAGTCGTTACCGGAAAGCCTGTCGAGATGGGCGGATCGCTTGGCCGCCGCGAGGCGACCGGTCGTGGCTGCATGATCGTCACAAAGCAGGCGCTCGAGCATCTCGGTATGCCCATCGCCGGCACCACAGTCGCCGTTCAGGGTTTCGGAAATGTTGGCTCTGTGGCGGCGCAGCTGCTACAGCATGAGGGCTGCAAGGTGGTAGCGATTGGGGACCGATCCGTCTCCCTGTACGATAAGAATGGAATCGACATCGACGAGGCCGTGGCCTGGGTCCGGAAGCATCGTACGCTTGATGGCTTCGGCCGAGGCGAGGTAATCAGCGCTTCCGATCTGCTGACACTCGACGTCGACGTGCTCGTGCCGGCGGCACTGGAAAACGTCATCACCACGAGGAATGCGGGGCAGGTCCGCGCGCGAATCATCTGTGAAGGTGCTAACGGCCCCACCACTGCCGCCGCCGATTCGATCCTCGAAGAGAACGGTGTCTTCGT
>DATAIM010000510.1:0-2684 GCA_036262655.1 Gemmatimonadaceae bacterium
GTCAGCACCAGGTCCGCAATCGCGTTCAACCAGGGCGATCGAAGAAAGGCCAGTGCGATCATCAGCGATGCCCTCAGGCGTGGAATTGTCGACCCCGATATTCTCATTGCTCAGGCATTCGACATGCTCGATGCAGGAAACCGGGATAGCGCGAACGCGGTGATGGGTCGAGCCTTGAGAGTCAATCCCCGATACTCCGAGACGCTGATTGCCGCCGCAGACCTCGGTTCGGCGCAGAAGGATTGGGTAGCGGTCGAACGCCACTCGCGTGCGTTGATTGCCATCGACCCGACCGATGAACGCGCGTGGGCAAAACTCGCGCAGATGGGTCGCAATCGAGGTGACAGTGTCGCGATGCACGCTGTTCTCGAGGAAGCCTTCCGTCAGATTCGCTCGCCTACTAACCTGCTCCTCGTTCATATGGTTTACGCGGGGCACGGAATGGGAGCCCGTTTCGTCAGGATGACGCCTGAACAACTCGGCATCGAGACGCTTCGGGACAGCATCGGTACGTATTACGACAACAAGGCCGACTGGTACCTGGGAACGGGTGATCTCGGCAAGGCACGGATCTACTACGACTCGATCATCGCAAAACTCGAGCGGCGAAAGCTGTCCGGCCCGGGTGTGCCGCCGATCAAGCTTTACCTCGCCCATGCTTACGCGGTGACGGGCCGGTTGGCCGAAGCGCGACGAGAGCTCGAGGGCGCGAAGACGATGGCTCGCTCCTTACGCCAGCTCCGGCCGGACAACTCACCGGATCTCGATCCTCGAATCATGGCAGGAATACTGGGAAGCCTTGGGGAGTACGAGGAAGCAATAAAAGAGCTGCGAAACACAGTTCGGTATACTGCCTGGACGCGCCGCGGGCTGGCGCGGGAGCCAAAGCTCAGGTCACTGCGGGGTAATCCGGCATACGAGGCATTTTTGCGCGAGCCTGACCAGTAGTCGGAGAGCTAGCGTTTCTTCAGATCCATCACCCAGACGTCGCTCTGCCGGTCGCCAATAGTGAAGTAGATATTGCCGCCGTAGACGTCGAACGTCGTGCGGTATGGCTGACGAGCAGGATCCGAAAAATGAAGCACTCGTTTCTCATCGTCGTCATTGATCGGCAGCTGCCAGATGGAAGCGGATCCATCTTTTTCACGGATGTGAGCATATGCATGTCGTGAGTCTCTGCTCCAAGCCACCGCGCCGCCCTTTTCGAAGACTTCCTGTATCCGCGGTACCGGGATCGGTCTTGCATTTGATCCATCGCTGCGGGATACATAGGGTCCCGGTGGGCAATCTTTACATAATACGCCGCCGTCCACTACCCGAATGAGCTGGGCTCCATCGGGTGAATAGTTTCCACCGCTCGCTTTGAACAGAAATTTCGGCTTTCCCCAGACACCACGTGTTCGCCGAACTTCGAACACCGAATCCGTCTGACCCACATAGACGATGGTTTGCGGATCGCGCCATTCGGGAGCAAGTTGCTCACCGGGGGCTTCCAACACCGGCCGAACATTTGTGCCATTAGCGTCCATGACGTAGAGGTCACGGTTCCCGTTCTTCAAGCTGTGGAACGTGATCTCCTTTCCGTCGGGCGACCAGAAGGGAAAAAAGTCGTCATAGTCGTTCCGCGTGAGCTGCTGCGGCTCTGCACCAGCGAGATCCAGTTTGTAAATGTCTTGGTTTCCGTTCAGGTTCGAGTCATAAGCGAGCCACCTCCCGTCTGGGGAGACGAATCCCTGCTCGATGGTCTGATTACCTGACGTAACGGGCTTTGCTGCTGCGGTGTTGCTTTCAGCGGAGCCGCCGGTTGGTGCAGTCCAGATGTTAGCTACCGTGTTGAAGACGCTGTATGCGAGCCTTCTCCCGTCACGACTCAGCGATATCGTGTGAGGGTTGAGCCCTGTCGTAAGCCGGGTTGGCTCGCCTCGCGGAGCGAGTTTGCCAGACAGTCGCTGCAGGTAGATGTCCCGTGTCCCGCCAAGGGATGACACGAACAACAGGGCTCCATCGGATGTCCAGACCGGCGCTGTATTCAGGTGTGTGTCGTCCGTCACCTTTACGGCGGTTCCGCCTTCCGCGCGAATGACCCAGATCGAGGATGGAGCGAGGTTGCCGATATCGAGGCCGCCGAGAAAGTCGCCGTTCCCTTTCGTAAATGCGATGAGCTTGTCATCCGTCGACCATGCGGGCGCCACTACTCCGTCGGCAGCCCCGGCGGTGACAATGCGGTGGTTTCCGCCTCCTCGGTCGGCGATGATGAGAGCGCCGTCGCGACGGCGGGCACAGGCGAAGCGGTCACCGGAGTTCGACCAGGTACACTGCTGAAGTGAGTCGAGGCCGGGTACGGGAGTGGGCGAGCCGCCGAGGGCCGGGATGATCCACTTCTGCTCGTCCGCCCCGTAGAGAATCTCCGAGCCATCGGGACTCCAGCGAGGCCATCGCACATTGGCTGAACTATCCGTGAGGGCGATGGCGCGCCCGCCGGAGAGCTGTCGCACGAATAGCCGCGAGCGCACGCCCGGAGTTCCTGCGATGTATGCTATCATCCGGCCGTCGGGCGAGATGCTCGGATGGATCTCGAGACCCGGTGCGCTCGTGATCTGCTGCGTGTTCCCGATGATGAGGCCGGACCTTTCTCCACGAAACGCGATCGTGCTGGCGACAAGTGCAGTGGTGACGAGGCCGAG
>DATAIM010000511.1:0-6351 GCA_036262655.1 Gemmatimonadaceae bacterium
TTCAGAGCGATCGCTCTTCGCGCATATTGTTCACCACTCATGTAAAGACTCGCGCGACGGACCGCATCCGAAGTGTACGATCCGATATCGACTGCGGAACGCGACGCCTTCCAGTTGGCTTCGTAGCTGCGGGGGTCGGCCGCGATCGCTTTTTCGAAGTGCGACAAGGCCGACGGCGCGTCGAGCTCCACATACGCCCGGTCTCCGAGCGCAATGTGTTCGCCGGCGCTTTGTGCGCCGGCAGGCTCGAGGGCTGCAGCGCAGATGAGAAGAGTTGCAGTCAGATTTCGCATCGTTGAGGTGCCGATGATTGTGAGTCCGTGCATTACACCGATCAGAGCACAATGATCGTTCCGCGCCTGATCGAGCGAAAGCGGAACGGCGATCGGCTCGAGGACAGCGAGTGGCACGCGCTGATTGGCGCCTATGCGCGGGACGAAGTCCCTGATTACCAGATGGCCGCTCTCCTCATGGCTATCTACTTTCGGGGCCTCGACAGAGGTGAGACAAACGCGCTGACGGATTCGATGATCGAGAGCGGGGCGCGCCTCGACCTTTCGCACCTTCCCGCGCCCCGGATCGACAAGCATTCGACGGGCGGGGTAGGGGACAAGGTCTCGCTCATTCTCGCCCCGCTGATTGCATCGCTCGGCGTCGCGGTCCCGATGATGTCCGGGCGTGGCCTGGGTCACACCGGAGGAACCCTCGACAAGCTCGAGTCGATCCCCGGCTTTCGTACGAACCTTTCTCTGGCGGACGCTGCACGACAGATAGAAAAAATCGGCTGCGCCCTGATTGGCCAGACGGCGGAGATTGCGCCGGCAGATCGGAAGCTCTACGCGTTGCGCGACACAACCGCGACGGTCGAGGCAATTCCGCTGATTGCCGCGAGCATCATGAGCAAGAAGCTCGCGGAGGGGCTGACCGGACTTGTGCTCGATGTGAAAGAAGGCTCGGGCGCGTTCATTCCTGACCCCAATCGGGAGGGCCGGCTCGCTAAGGCCATGATCCAGCTCGGTGCGGACAGGGGCTGCCCGGTCGTCGCCCTGCTGACCGCCATGGACCGCCCGCTCGGATTCGCTTGCGGAAACGCGCTCGAGGTTCGTGAGTGCATCGAAGCGCTGAAGGGCAACGGCCCGCCCGACGTGATGGAAGTCACCTACGCGCTTGGCGCCGAGATGCTGATGCTCGCCGGAGTTTCAGGAACTTCAGTGGATGCGTGGCGGAGAATGCGCGGAGCTATTCGGAATGGCTCAGCGCTCGAGAAGCTGAGGGAGATCGTCGAGGCGCAATCAGGCGACCCGCGCGTTCTCGATGATCCGTCACTTCTTCCGACAGCTCCCCGCACCGCGGATTTCCTCGCTGGCCGCGAGGGGTTCGTCGCCGAGGTGTCGCCACGGACCATCGGCTACGGAGTCATCGCGCTGCATGGCGGACGGAGAACAATGGAGGACACGATCGACCCTGCAGTGGGCTTCGTGATTACGGCGAAGCCCGGAGCGCGTGTCTCACGCGGCCAGACGCTCGCAACGATTCACGCGCGCGACGCAGCGGGAATTCGGGAAGGCAAGCGGGTGTTGTCCGAGGCGATCACCATCGACGATCAGCCGGGAACGTGCCTCGACCTTATTTCCACCCGCATTTCCGCCGAGGGCTCGGCGGAATGGCGGAGGCCTGACTAGATAAGAACGGGCTCCGCCTGCTCGCCGGGCTGCTCTCTGTTCGCGGGAAGTGACGCCTCCGGAGAGACCGGTTCGCGTTTTTTCCACCATGCTTCGGCCTCGTCGTCGCTCCATGTGCCAGCCCGAATTGATCCGAGCGACCTGGCGAGCTGAGCCACGCTTGCTGGCCGTGCAGCCGGATTTTTCTCGAGGCACGCGAGAATGAGCTCCTCCAGGGGGCGCGGAACGTCGACCCCCGCGCGAAGTGACGGTGGAACCGGCTGGTTTCTGAGATGCTTCGCGACCATCTGAAACGTATTCTCGGCGTCGAACACGAGCCGCCCGGTGAGCAGATAGTACGCAACGCATCCGAGCGCGTATATGTCCGCTCGGCCGTCGATTTGCTCGCCGACAGCCATTTCCGGAGCCATGTACGCCGGCGTCCCGGGTGTCAGGCCAACGGCTGTCGCAAGTGAGTCGCCCTTCCTGTCCGACTTGACCGACTTCACGAGTCCGAAATCCAGCACTTTCACGAAATCGTGGCGAGCGCCCACACGTCCAAGGTGTATGTTCGCGGGCTTGATGTCGCGGTGAATAAGTCCCTGCAGGTGCGCCTCCTCGAGTGACTCGCATGCCTGCCGCAGGATGTGAATCACGCGAGCCGGAGGGAGGGGGCCGTGCTGCCGCACGAGAGTCTCGAGATCCATGCCTTCGAGCAGCTCCATCACGAAGTACAGAGTGTTGTCCTCTGTCACACCGAAGTCGAAAAGCTCTACCGTGTGCGGACAACGGAGATTCGCCGCTGCCTCTGCCTCCCGGCGGAAGCGGATTATCGCGAGCTCCCCTGACTCTTCTGCGCCGGCGAGCATCTCGGGGCGGATGAGCTTGATTGCCGCTGGCCGCGCGAGCATCCGGTGCGTGGCCTTGTAGATCTCTCCCATTCCGCCGCGCTTGATGAGATCGCCGAGCTGGTATGCTCCCATCTCGCGAGCCTTGCTCACCTGGTGTCCAAGGCGGGTCACAACACGCGAGACAACGATTGCGACACCGGCGACGAGAAAATCGGAATAGTGCATGAGCACTCCTCTCTCCAACGCGGCGAGAGGCGCAAGCCCGTGTACTCGGGTGAACATCATGGCAAGCGGGGCCATCGATACGCCGACCAGGGAAGCCACTACCATGTGCCGCGGCGCGATGGGAACGGTGGCAGCGAACATCAGCACCACGACGCCATTCCACGATATCTGGGGATCTAGCGGCTCCGAATGCGGAAGTCCGATGTGCATCATCAGCGCGACGGCGAGACACGTAAGGATCATGTAGCCCAAACCGATCCGAAGTGTGATCTCCGGACTCTGTTTCTGCCTGCGGATATAGAAATAGAATCCGAGTGAGCAGAGCGCGCTGATCGTCACAACTGCGTCGGGGGACCGAAACCCAGGTGACGGCCGGCCGGGATGAAAAGAGGGCCAGGTGAGGTGCCAGAGAACTGTGCCCACGACCCACAAGACGCACGCGGTGAGCGACATGATCTCGAGCCGCTTCGACGCATCACGCAGCAGGTCGGGCGGAATCGCGCGCGATTGTCCCCCCGGCGTTCTACTGCCGGGAGTACTGGGCTGCTGAGGTCCTATTCGCTGCGCGTGGCCCGTCAAATATCAAGATTGCTGACGAATTTCGCGTTCTGCTCGATGAACAGCCGCCGGGGCTCCACCTCATCGCCCATGAGCGTCGTGAAAGTGTGATCCGCGAGGACAGCATCCTCCATCGTTACCTTCAGAATCGTACGCGTCTCGGGATCCATCGTCGTCGCCCATAGTTGCCCCGGGTTCATCTCTCCCAGGCCTTTGTAACGCTGAATGTTCACGGAAGACTTTGCGGCATCGCCATTCGTGAGTCGCCCCACGTAATCGTCGCGCTCCTTCTCGTCGTAGGCGTAGTACTCTTCCTTTCCTTTCGCCACCCGGTAGAGTGGGGGCTGCGCAATGTAGATGAAGCCCGACTCGATGAGCTCGGGCATCTGCCGGTAGAAGAAAGTCAGAAGAAGCGTCCGGATGTGAGCGCCGTCGACGTCGGCATCCGTCATCAGGATGACCTTGTGATACCTTACGTTTTCGATCGTGAACTCTTCCTTGATTCCGGCGCCGATCGCCGTAACGATCGTCCTGATCTCCTCGTTGCCCAGGATCTTGTCGATGCGGGCGCGCTCGACGTTCAGAATCTTGCCGCGAAGCGGAAGAATTGCCTGGAATGCGCGGTTGCGTCCCTGCTTCGCAGAGCCGCCGGCGCTGTCTCCCTCGACAAGGTAGATCTCGCACAATGCCGGATCGCTCAGTGAACAGTCGGCGAGCTTGCCTGGAAGGTTGCCGATGTCCAGCGCGGATTTCTTCCGCGTCAGGTCGCGCGCTTTTCGCGCGGCCTCTCTGGCGCGGGCGGCTGAGACCGCTTTCTCGATGACGATGTTGGCGACTCGCGGATGCTCCTCGAGATATGCGCCGAGCATCTCGTTCACGACGGACTTGACCGCTCCTTCCACCTCGGAATTGCCGAGCTTCGTCTTCGTCTGCCCTTCGAACTGCGGCTCGCGGACTTTCACCGAGAGAACGGCAGTGAGGCCCTCCCGCACATCGTCGCCGGAGAGCGTTGTTTCACCACCTTTTTTGGTGGCATTCTTGGCAGCGTAGGCGTTGATCGTACGGGTCAGAGCCGACTTGAACCCCGTCAGGTGCGTTCCGCCTTCGTGCGTGTTGATGTTGTTGACGAAGGAGAAGACGTTCTCGTTGTATCCATCGTTGTACTGGAACGCGAGCTCTATCTCGACGTCGTCACGCTCCGTCTCGATGTACACGACTTCGTTGTGCAGCGGCTTCCGCGACACGTTGAGGTACTGGACCATCTCCTTCAGTCCGCCTTTCGCGTGGAAGACTTCGTTCCTTTCCTGGCCCTCGCGCTCGTCGTGAATGTGTATCTCGACTCCCTTGTTCAGGAACGACAATTCGCGCAGACGTGTTGCAAGGAGATCGTAATCGTACTTGAGCTCGGTGAAGATCTCCGGATCCGGCTTGAACCAGACCTTGGTGCCCGTTTCACGACCGGACTTACCGAGCACATTGAGCTTCGTGCGCGTGTAACCGCGGACGAAGTCCATGTAATACTCCTTGCCCTCGCGCTTCACCCACACCTTGAGCTGCTCGGAAAGCGCGTTTACGACGGAAACTCCTACTCCATGCAGTCCGCCCGACACCTTGTATGTGTTCTTGTCGAACTTTCCGCCCGCATGCAGAACGGTCATCGCAAGCTCGACACCCGGCATCTTCTCGGTGGGATGAATGTCCACCGGAATCCCGCGGCCATCATCGATGACGGTGATCGAATCGTCGGGATGTATCCTCACCTCGATCCGCTTCGCGTGGCCCGCGAGTGCCTCATCGATGGAGTTGTCCACGACCTCATAAACAAGGTGGTGAAGTCCGCGTGAAGACGTCGACCCGATGTACATCCCAGGCCGCTTCCGCACTGCCTCCAGGCCCTTGAGTACCTGAATTTGCCCCGCGTCGTACCGCGTTTCGCTCGCAGTTGCCGTCTTCGCCATGAAGTTGAGATGTGGTCGGAAAGGTGGGACCGAACAAAGACCAAATTGCGGCTGTTCGGCAGATGGAATAATCTAACGTCCGGAGACGCTTTACGCAATTTCGAGCTTTGGCCTTAAACCCTGTTGCGTGAAGGAGTTAGCGGTTTAACTGGAACCGGATTTTTCTTACCCGGGGACGGCTGCTTCCGGCGTTCAGCGCGGCGAGAAGCTCAGGCTCGAGAAGCGACAGCTCGGTCATCCACGCGTGAGTAGCCACACCGACGAAAAGCGTCCCGTCGGGCGTCACGGACAAAGGTTTCGTGACCGCTGAAATCCGGCCTCCCACCGCTCCCGCCCAATCGTCGATCACGCTGGCCTGAGCGATCCTCTTCTCGAGTCCCTGCCGCTTGAGAAAGCCGCTTACGGCTTCCGCCATCGGCACCGGGCCCCGCTTCTTCTCCGTCACGCGACTGCTTCCATTATGCCCGCGTGAATCGCCCGACGATCGAGCCCAAGCAGCTCTGGCGGAATGTCGCTGGCACGAGGGACGACGAGCACTGTCTGCCCCAGCCCCGCTCCCTGAAGCAGCTCCAGTATACGGGCCGACCGCCGCACATCCAGCTCCGCGAACGGATCATCGAGGAGCATCAACGGCGCGACGCCGCGGGACTCCCTCAAGGTTGCCGCCTCGAGCATCCGGAGCGCGATCGCTGCGGTGCGCTGCTGTCCCGCTGAGCCAAACAGCCTGAGATCCCGCCCATCGAGCGCAAGCATGAGATCGTCGCGGTGAGGCCCCGCGTGCGTCATGCCACGCCTGATGTCATGCTTTCGATGCCGCGCAAGCGCTTCCGATAACGCGAGTTGAGGATCCTCCGATTTCGTCAGATGACTCGAGTATGACATGCGCGATTCCCCGGACTCGCCGATCGCCGCCGACAGGCGCCGGAACTCATCCGCCCTCTCGGCCACCCACATCGAGCGGGCATGCACGAGAACGGCGCCGTGTTCGGCGAGCGCGTCCTCCCAGACCGCCGGCGAGCCTTCGTCACCGGTCCTGGCAGCTTCTCTGAGAGCTGCGTTGCGCCGAGCCAGCGCGGCGCGGTAGAGCTGAAGAGCCCG
>DATAIM010000512.1:0-6103 GCA_036262655.1 Gemmatimonadaceae bacterium
CCGCAACTGTGTCTTGAACAGCTCCGGCTCGTCGAGACACATCCGGATCGCGCGCCATCCGAGAAACGGATTCGGTTCTGTCGGATGTCCACCCACACGAAGCTTGTCGCCGCCAACGTCGAACGTTCGAATTACAACAGGGTGGCCGCCGAACGCCTCAACTACCCGCTTGTAGGCCCGGTATTGCTCCTCCTCATCGGGCATTGTCGCGCGCCCGACCACGAGAAACTCCGTCCGCATGAGTCCCACGCCTTCTGCCCCTGAATGGGCCGCGCCTTCGGCTTCCTCTGGCAGGTCGACGTTAGCGCGGATGGTGATGCGCACGCCATCGAGTGTTACCGGCTCCGCATCGATAAGCCCCTGGAGCTCTGCAGTGTCTGCCTCTTCCCTCGCCTGCCTGTCCGAGTACGCGGCTATCTGGGCGGGGGAAGGGTTGACGATCAGCACACCAGACGAGCCGTCGAGAATGATCTCCTGATCGGGCTTGAGGCGCAGAGTAGCATCGCGCAAACCGACGACGGCAGGCAATCCAAGGGAACGCGCGAGAATCGCGACGTGTGACGTGCGCGTTCCGGCATCAGTCGCAATCGCCGCGATCGCTTCCCTGTCCAGCTGAACCGTGAGGCTTGGCGTCAGGTCGTGAGTCACCAGGATGGCGTTCGTACCCTTCGTTACGTCGACTGGATCGTGATCAGGGAGGCCGAGAAGGATTGAAAGGACGCGGATGTGCACGTCGGTGAGATCGCCCACGCGCTCGCGGATCATCGGCTGTGTGTGGCGCGCGAAATTCTGTCTCCACTCGATGAGAACAAGGTCGAACGCTTTTTCCGCACCGAGGTTTTGTCTAATCAGGGCCTCCACACTGCTGACGAGCTCGACGTCAGACAGAATGGCGATCTGCACCTCGAATATCGCGGCCTCTTCGGGACCGGCGTGCTTCTCCGCGCGCTGCTTCACCTGCGCCAGCCGCTGCTTCGCTTTTCCGATGGCGTCGTGGAGCCGCTCGATCTCTCCGGGAATCGCCTCGTCCGCGA
Source organism: Gemmatimonadaceae bacterium (assembly GCA_036262655.1). GTDB lineage: Bacteria > Gemmatimonadota > Gemmatimonadetes > Gemmatimonadales > Gemmatimonadaceae > UBA4720. The sequence continues at coordinate 1,035 of DATAIM010000512.1, forward strand.
CGATGCGGCTCGTAACTTCGGGTACTTCCCAAAGCAGCAGGTGAACGGGCCCAATGACGATCCCGGGTGACGCAGGCATTCCGACGAGCTTGCCGTCGCCGGGAGAGTGATCCACCCCTATTCCCCGAACCCGTCGGCGATGACCCGAGCGAGTGAGTCGATTGCACGCTCCTCGTCTTCGCCCTCGGCGCGAATGAGAATAGTCGACCCGCATTCAGCCGCCAGCATCATTACGCCCATGATGCTCTTTCCGTTCACTTCCAGATCGTCGCGGACGATAGTGATATTGCTCTTGAACCTGGACGCACACTTCACGATCTCCGCCGCAGGACGCGCGTGGATTCCGAGCTTGTTCACTATCTCCACTTTTCGTTCAGCCATCAGCGGATTACCGATGCGAGAACGAAAACCGTCAGAATCGCGAGCGAGAGTCTCCATCCTTCGAACCTCCCTCCAAAACGAGCCAGCAGGACTCCCCCCGCAATCGCGAGAAGAATTGTCTCAGCCGCGAGAAACCTGCCACCGCCGATGAGCTCGCGAGCAGCAAGGGGAATGGTGATTCCAGCGAGGAGGGCGGCCGCTGTGCCGACGTACTGCGGACCCTTTCGCAGCACGGGATGAGCCAGCGCATCCGCTACACGCAGGCCGCGCTGAAAGCCGACCCGTAGGCCCCAGCCGCGAAGAATTAAGTGACCGATGTTGTAAGTCAGCAGAAAAATAGCGATGACCCGTACGGGTCGTGCGCCGAGTCCGAACGCGCCGAGTGCAATGAGGGAACAGAGCGGCAGCCAGCTGGCCCAGACGAGCCTGTCGCCGACGCTGCCAAGTGGTCCGGCCAGCGCCGTGCGGAATCGTTCGATCAATGGGGCCGGTACTCCGTCAAGCTCTGCGCGAGCCAGCGCACCCACAGCTACGCCTGCAAGGTACGGATGGGCGTTGAAGTAGCGTGCCTGCCTGCCGAGAGCTTCGGAATAACGCTGTCCGTTGATGCCGCCGGGCAGCAGACGAAGTGCCGGCTCTGTGCAAAATGCGATGCCGTTGCCGAGCATCGTCTCGTAATTCCACGACCCCTGCACGGCGAAAAGACGGAGGTACATTCGGAGCCATATTCCGAATGGAAGCGTCCTCGAGGCGTCCACCGACCGAGCCGGGGGCGGAATCGTCATCGTGTGAGCAGCGCCGCTGCGCCGATCGAAAGTCCAACCACGAACAGGATGCGCGCGCGTCCCACAACGTGAAATATCTTCCACACGGCGCCGGCGGAGACTGCGGCGACGATCGCGACAACGACGCCGCGTGAAGATCGAGCTCCTGTCCCCCATGAGACGACGATCGCCCTCACCAATGGCGTGAATGCAGCCATTGCCACGAGCGTCACGAAAAAACCTCGGGCCATATCTGCGGTGAGACCGATAAGCTGAAGGCCGGTGACGGCCGCAATCGAGCCCTTGTCCAGCTTGTCTCTCTCGCGTGTAGCGATTGACGCATTGAGCCGCCTCAGCCAGACCATGCTTCGCCCGCTGAGCATTGCGGTTGCCAGTGCACCGAGCAGTGTCGCGGCGAGCGCTCCAGCGGGGTCGCCTGCCTGTCCTGCGTACAAAGCGCCACCGACAACGCTGGCGGAGCCCCAGTCCGGGTATCGCGACGCGCCGAACGGAAGCATCTCGAGGGCGAGGAGTTCCAGAACAGCCCCCATTACAAGCCCGGCCGGCGCATTGCCGATGAACGCTCCGGCGAGGGTAGCTGCAACTATCGGCCGCGAGATCATCGCCTGCGGAAATGTTACGACGTCCATTCCGAGGACCGCGCCGAGAAGCGCTATCGGGAGGAGATCGAGCAGCATCACGCGGAGCGCGCCTCGGGGGGCGTGGCTCCGAGCAGCTCAGTCACCGGCACTACCCGCGCAGCGGGGACATCCTGGGCCGTCACCCTGACACCTCGTTCCGCCAGGCGGCGCAGCTCGCGCTCCTCGTCGGGCGAGAGAAAAACGTACCGCAGCTTCTGAACGCGATCCGCGCGATGGTGGATTCCGCCGACGTTCACCTCGCGGATCGATGGCACGCCTTCGACGAAACGCCTCATGGTCGCGATGTCCGGCACGACGACGAGCCCCTGCCGCGAATCCGCGGCATACATCGCGTGCTCGCGTACAGCTGCTTCGACGGTTGCGAAGATGATCTCCATCTCGGGAGGAACGCCCATCCGGTACAGGTCCTGCTCCCAATCGCAGCACGCAACGTTGTCGTCGACAAGGACGATGAAACCGATGTCGAGCGGCTGTCCCCAGCCCACCACCACCTGCCCGTGGATCAGACGGTCATCGATCCTGTACAGCGCGACTGCCACTACTCGCCTCCAAATGCAGCCAGGGCGGCGCGTCCCTTCTCCGCGGAGCGTCGAGCAGCTTCGCGAGGATCGCTATCGGCCTGAAAAACGAATTCAAGCAGCGTTGCGAGATTGGCCCCGGTCACCAGCACGAGCCCTGGATCAGTCCGCATCAGTCGCCTGACGGCCAGCGTCGAGCTTCCTCCGGGAAGATCGGTAAAGAACACACGAATCCCGGCCGACGCTGCTCGTGATTTGAGCTGCTCCTCGATGTCGGCACCACTGAGGCCGCTATTCGAGACCGCAAGAAACACCTCGCCGCATCCGGAAATCTGCATCACCGCGCTTACCAGTCCTTCCGGGAATCCACCGTGCCCGGCGACGATCGCCCGCGGCGCAGAAGGGGCATTCTCGGTGTCTCGCTCTGAACCGCTACTCGTCATCTTCCTGGAGATACTCGCGCACATTCCCCGCTGCAGCCTGACGCATTCTGCCAATCAGCCGCTGGTTGAATACCTCGGCGGGATTGACGCCGGAGTATCGCAACAGGTGATTGAGCGCGATTACCTCTGCGATCACCGTGATGTTCTTGCCGGGGTTCAGCGGAACAGTGATCAGAGGAATCGCGACGCCGAGTATCGTGGTTGTCTCCGTGTCTAGCCCTGTGCGGTCGACTACCGCGTTCTGGTTCCACTCCTCGAGCCTCACCACAACTTCGATTCTCTTCTGCTGTCGTACTGCGCGGATCCCGAAGATCGATGGAATGTCGATCAGACCGACTCCGCGGATCTCCATGTGATGCCTCTGGAGCTCGTGACCCTTGCCGATCAGAACGTCATTTCCGCGGCGGGTGGTAATGACCAGATCGTCCGCGACGAGACGATGCCCGCGCTCAACGAGATCGAGGACACATTCAGACTTGCCAATTCCGCTCTGGCCAGTAAAAAAGAGCCCTACCCCGAACACGTCCGCGAGAGAGCCGTGCAGCGTTGTAGTCTCCGCGAACTCGCCTTCCAGCACCGGCTTTATCCGGCGATAGAACTCAGCCGTTTTGAGCTTTGTGCGAAGGAGAGGAACCCCGGCGCGGGCAGCGGCATCAAGCAGGCCGTCCGGCGGATCCTGGTTTTTCGTGACGATCACCGCGGGCATCTGAAAGCTGAAGAAGCTGGCGAGGATCCGCTCCCGCTCCGGAGCATCGAGTGACGCGAGATACGTAATCTCCGTTTCGCCGAGCACCTGCAGCCGCTCGGCGACGAAGCGGTCGACGTAGCCCGCAAGTGCGAGACCCGGACTCGATATGTCCGAGTTCGGAATGAGTGTATCGAGGCCGACACCGTCGCCGATGTCGTCGAGACTGAGAGATTCTCCGGTGCGTTCGAGAAACTGCCGTACCGAAAGCGTGCGGCTCAAACGACAGCCGCCTTGCGTGAAGCGGGCGCGCGGCGCGCGGTCCGCTTAGATGATCGAAGCCTGCGGACCTGGTTTGTCAGCTTTTCCATCGCATCGGCGAAGGCCGGCCCGAAAAACTTCCCTTCGCCTCTTGCGACCAGGTCACGCTGCCGCGGTGAATGCAGCACAATTTCGACACGCTTCACCGGTCCATCTTGCTCAAAGCGAATGATGGCGTCAACGGCACGTGAGAGCCGCAGCGCGGTGCGGCGAACGGCAGCCTCCGCGCGCTTCCGCATGCGCTCTGAGACGACGGCGTGATGTGTGTGAAAGATTATTTCCACTTCTAATTGCCTCTCTGCACCACTTCCTGAAGGTGCGCAATGGTCAAGTCCGCCGAGCGGTCCCAGGTGAAACGCTCGGCAAAACGCCTGCCCGCATTCCCGAGCGCGTCTACGCGGTCTCTCGACATCATGAGATCAGTCATCGCTCGTGCGAGAGCTGATATGTCTCCGTGCGGAACGAGAATTCCGGTTTTACCGTCGAGAAGGGATTCGCGGAGCCCTGGCGAATCGCTGGCGATAACCGGCGTTCCGCACGCGGCGGTTTCCAGATTTGTCAGCCCCCACCCTTCCTTCGGAGAGGCAAACACGCTCGCCCAGGCGCGTCGCAGCAGATCCCGTTTTTCCTCTGCGGAGATGAAGCCGAGAAAGCGAACACGATCCGAGATTCCCAGCGACTGAGACAATGACTCGAGATGTGCGCGGAAATCTCCGGCTCCGGCAATGTCGAGCCGCGCGTTGATGTCCCGCAGCTTGGAGAATGCCTGAAGGATCAGGTCGACCCCCTTGTACCGCTTGAGGCGGCCAACGTAGGCGAACAGCGGGCGCTCCGAGCGAGAGCCGCGCGATGGGGTAAAAAACTCCGAGTCGATTCCGTTGTGAATCACGCGGATCCTCTCCCGCCTGATTCCGCGAGCGGCGAGATCATCCGCTGTGCTCTCGCTCACCGCCTCGAACGGCACATCCCTGTACACGAGCCGGATTCCCCTTTCAGCGAGCCAGACGGCGGCAGCCATCGGCGCCGGCGCCTCGCGGAAAATTGTGGTGCCGAACAGGTGGTGCGCGAGTCCCACCACCTTCGGGCTCCATCGTGGAGTGTAGAGGGGAATCTTGTTCAGGTCTTCGATGACGACATCGTATTTGCGGGCGAAGAGCCGTTCCCGGAAATACCGGCGGGCCTTGAACTGGAACGAGTACCTCGTGCCGACGCGGTGGATATCGATGCCATCGAGGAACGCGCGAGGGGCACCGCCCTTCCACCCGCTTGCGAGCAGGTCGACCCTGTGGCCTCGC
>DATAIM010000513.1:0-7549 GCA_036262655.1 Gemmatimonadaceae bacterium
AAGGCATAGTAGTAGTCATAGGACACGATTCCGCCGAACGCGATCGTGCGACTGTCTGGCGACCATGTAGGATCCTGAGCCTGATCCAACTCCGGGGTGAGCTGCCTGACGTTCGACCCGTCGGAGGTCATCACGAAGATGGCGCTTCTGCTGGAAGAGACGTCGCGCGAAAAAGCGATATTCAGTCCATCCGGAGACCACGCAGGCTGACGGTCGCTCACTGGCGACGTCGTGAGCCGCACAACATTCGAGCCGTCTGCGTTCATCACCCATATGGCAGTACCCGGATAGTTGCTCGCGAACGCGATTTTTGTCCCATCCGGCGACCACGTGGGATCGCCGTCATACCCGGTGCGATTTGTCAGACGGACGACATTCGTTCCATCGCTGTTCATCACGTAAATCTCGTAATTCCCGTCGCGATTACTGACGAAAGCGATCCTGCGGCCGTCCGGTGACCACGCAGGTCGTGAGTCCTCACCCCCATGATTGGTGAGACGCACGCGGCCGGTACCATCTGCGTTCATTACATAGATCTCACGATCGCCATCACGTTCGCTTGCGAAGGCGATTCTGTTCCCATCGGGTGACCACGCAGGATCGAGATCCGCTCCAGGCGACGCGGTCAGGTTGATCGGGGCACTGCCGTTCGATTTTACCGAGTAGATCTCCGAGTTCGTGCCGTTGCCCCGCACGAAGGCGATTGTTGTCGCTGCCGTGCACGTGATTTCGAACGAGACAATGTTGACGGTTTCGGAGCTGGCCGTCACGGTCCGCGGATTGGACGGCGCAGAGGTACAGTTCATCGTGATGCCAGTCAGTCCCAGCGTATAGACGCCGGGCCGCAGCGCCGAAACGACCGTCGTCCCAATCGACTGTATGGGCACGCTGGTAAAATCGTCGCTCCCTTCGGGACGTATGTTGAGGTAGTAGCCGTCCAGATCTGCATCGACCCCGGTCGTAGAGACGGAGAGAACGAGGCTCGCGGCCTTGACACACTTGATCGTGAAGGCGACGGGTGCGCTCGTGCCGAAGCTGACGTTCACGCGTACTGGATTCGGTCCATCGACGGAACAGTTGCCTGCCAGATCGGTAAGGAACACATCGTAGGAGCCTTCGCGGATGTCGGGGAAGCTTCGGGTACCATTCGACTCGATATCGCCGCGCCTTCCTGCAAACAGCAGCGCGTAGCCGTTCGCATCGGCGTCCGGCCCTGAAGTGGCGACCGAGATCTGAATGCTGCCCGTCTTTGCTGCGCACGTTATGAAGAAGGCGGAGGCGATGGTACCCGACGTACCGCTGGCGCCGATTTCAACCGACCGGGGGTTTGCCCCCGAGACCGAGCAGTTCGGCGCGAGGCCTGCCAGGAGGAGGACATGCGTACCGGGTGCAAGGCCGCGGAACGTGACTGAGGCGGACGACGCGACGTTGAGAGGGGAACCGCCGTCGACGCTCACGGTGTAGCCGTCTGAATCGAGGTCTATGCGACTTCCGGTCGTAGCGACAGTGACCGTCAAGTCCCCCGATTTTGGGTCCGTGATCCCGGGCTGATCGTCGCATCCAGCTGCGAATTGTGCCGCGAGGGCGGAGATAATCGCCGAGAGTGCGATCCTGTGCAAGCGGTGGTGTGACATCCTGGCGCCTCGATAGAGTTTTGCCAATCTCATTGCCGCACGTGAGCCGGGCGTGAGCGGGCCGTGAGCGAACCGTCTCCTGCAGCCATCAATGCCAGTATTTCGGACATACGAGCCATTTTACTCGCGAATTGCGTGAACAATTGGAGCTATCGGTTTCCAGTCATTTTTCCTGATTTTCAGCAGGAAAACCGCAACGCTCGTTTGTTGCTGCCCCGCATTGCCCCTGTATACTGGACACGACTCCTCACTCCGATCTCAGACTTGGCTCAGACTTAGCCCTATGCTTGATCCGATGTGCCGGCTCGAGATTTTCTGGTAAGGTGACGCCGAGCTGTGGAGGGACTTCTACGGTCTCGCATCATGGGGGCGGCTCGCGGCTAATTGCCCCTCCCCGCTGATGCGGGAGAGAAGGGCTAAGTCGAGGGCAGCTAATCGGTTATCGCTGGTCTGAGACCACCGCCCCGAATGCCTGGCGCTCCTCGAGCGGCTCATTCACGCCACGCGGCACCCTTTCCGATGTTTCCTTCAGTGGTGATCCCGCCAGGGTCCTGCGGCAACTGCGGTATTCACCAAAACCCGCGCGGACCCGCTAGCGACATGGCACGTTCAAGTCGATCTCCACTATTCATCCAGTTCGAACGCGTAGCCGCTTCTGCTACTGCCCCGCTGCCTTCGCGAACTGCGCGTATGATGGACGAATGTTCGGCAAATGTCGCATCGTGGTTTGGTCCAACTATTGGAGCATACACATACTCGTATCGTTCGACATGCGGCCGAACACTATCGATCAGCGCCCGTAACCGGGGGCTCGCTGCGGCCGCGACCAGCTGGTCGTGAAAGGCGTTGTGTAACTCGAACTGGCGATCCCGATCAGGAGATTTCCTCCTGGCGTGGGATACAAAGCGATCGTTCGCCTCTCTCATCCTCCGGGCCAGCGACAACCGCTGCGGAATTGGCAATCGCGACGTACGACGAGCTGCCGATCCCTCCAGCGAAGCCATGATCGAGTATAAGTCCAGCATATCGTCCATGGTCAACGGTCTTACGGTAAACAATGTGCGCGGTCCGGAATTCAAGGCGGTCAAGAAACCGTCTTGATTTAGACGCTGGATGGCTTCGCGAGCCGGTGTCCGACTGATGCCGAGGCGGGCCGCAACGTCCTGCTCGACGAGTCGAACGCCCGGTGCAAGATTGCCGCGAACAATCAAATCTCGGAGAGCCTCATAGGCGGACGACGCGCGGCGCTCCTCGTTCGCGATCGGCAGCTTACGCATTGTTGAATGGATGAAATGCGTTATGGGACGACATATGGCTTTACCAGAAATGCCAGTGTTTCAGTTCCGCGTCTAACAACAATCCTGGTTCCTCGATCGCGGTCTGCCGCAGCGCGGAAGATCTGTGGACTCATCTTATCGCGTGACGTTCCGTCAAACTCCACTAACACGTCACCGTTCTTCAGACCTGCGCGTTCGGCATCCGACCCAGCGACCAGATTGATAACCCTCAGCTCGGGAGGGAATCCCGCGAGGTTGAAACCCATCGTTCTCTGGCCCGACGCTGGAGCTGCCGGGCCAGACGGACCCACCCTCCTGACAGCTGGTTCTGAATTGGCTGCGCTCGCCGTCGACTCTGTCTCCCATGGCTGCTGTCCGATCTCCACGCTCCGGCCGGTTGAAGAAGCGACGCGTATTCTATTGTGGCTCACGTCGAAGGTAACGTCGATCGATTCGAGGATAGGCACGCCAAGCACAGCGCCGGGTCGATTTCGAAAGGCGATAGGGGGTCTCGCTATGCTTATGCTTCCTATTCGTGCAGCACCAGAGAGACGGGCTCCCTGAAGTTCAAAAGCGCCAAGAGCCGGGCCCATTGCTCCGCCAATCGGTTGCGGCGGGGATTCGGTGCGCAGTAATCCCACCATGGAATCAGGAATCGTCAGCGGCACGAAGGATCTTGTATCGACCACGACTGGCGTTGAAACTCCGCCCAGGTCCATGTCAAAGTCGACGCGACCTGCTCGATCACGGCCAGCGATTGGGACGACGTCGCGCCCATTCGGCTCAGGAAGTTTCCCTCGACTGAAGATCAGCCGGGATTTTGACAGCTCGAGAGATACCAGGAGTCCCGTGAAGTAAGGCACGCTGATAATTCCATCGAAGGATTGCGTATCCCACCTTGGAGTGACGCTCGCTGTAAGCCCACGGAACGTCGCACCCCCAACAGAGATCGAATCGATGTAGACAACCGCAGACCGCCGGCTTTGGCCAGCCATCACCCTCATATCGATAGAATCGGTTGGCAGTGACAGAGCCTTTGCCGCTCTGCCACTGATTGCGACGAAGCTGGCGCCTGTTTCGATTGTGAAACGAAACGGGCGTCCATTGACGAGAACGGACGTGTAATAGAACGGCCCTTCTTTCTCCAACGGCACGCTGACGGAAGCAGAGGAGAGATCCACGCGCTGAGGCGGATCAACGGGCGTTCTGGGGGACCTCGATTGAGCCTGAGCGCAGTCGACCAAGGTGAGAGATGCGATCAGTATGGCGGCGGGGATCAGTGTTTTCGTCATCGAGTTATCAAGCTCCAGGGTTCAGGCGCACTTGCATACTCGGCCATTCCAGCCAGGCGTGAAAGCGCCATGAGAGAAAGCACCTATATGTCGGTGTTGTAAGGACACAACACACAACGAAAGGGTTGCAAGGTATTGTATACCAGTTTTGTATACTATAATCGAAGCACGGCCGTCCTGTAGGATGCTTGTCAGCTTGGCAATCGAGACGATGCGCGCTCTGAGGGTTCGCTTTCCAGTTCGGCCGCACGATGCTCGCCTACGTGTTCCCACAAGAAATCGAGCTTGCGTCCCGATCTGGACGACTGCAAACTATTTCCAGAGGTTGATACAAGGCTACTCAGCGGTCCCCACCGTCCGGAATCGGGAGAACCAGCTATGCCGATGTGTCCAGCACTGCCTCGAGTCTCGCCCGCCATACGTCCGAGTCGAGCGAACGTCGCGCCTGTAATCGCGCTGATCCTCCTAGGAACATTTGCAAGTCGCATTGCGGCACAACTCCCTTCCCGAACTCCTGTTCCGAGCCTGATGGACCCATGGTGGACAGAGTGGAAGGACTCCGGAACACCCAATGTTCTCGTGCGGTTCGGATGCGTAGGACCCACGGCATTCAGCGGCAACGGCAACCAGTGGTTCACGGAGATAGCCAACCGCAGTGACGAAAATCTCCGAATCGACTACGGGACCTATATAATCGGCTACACGTCGGCAACTCTCCGCGGGAACATGGTTCTCATCTCACCGGGTGCCATCCACCGCAGGTCGAGCGTTCAGGCGGTCGGGTGCTCCAACCCGCAACCGCTGCGGATCGAAACGACCTATCGCTTCGAGCCGATTCCCGGGTCACGCCGATACTCACAGATGCCGAGGGCAAACTCGCCGACGCCCAGGCCGCGGATCCAAAGCGGTGGTGACGCAGCTGCCGACCGGATCGCAGCGGAAAGGCAAATAGCGCTCGAGCGCAGAAAGCGTGAGCTCGCTGAACAGCAACGGCGAACTATCGCGGCACGACAGGCAGAAGAGCGGAGGCAAGCGGCAGCGGCGCAGCAGCGACAGCTTGCGGAGGATCGCGCTGCGAGAGAGAGGGCAGTGGCTCAGGCTGCGCGAGAACGCCAGGCAGCGCAGGCATTGCTTGAACAGGAGCAACGTGAACGAACCGCTGCCGTTCAGCGCGAAGCGCGCGCTCGACAGATGAGAGATCTCCTTGCATTGCAACAACAAAATCAGATAGAAGCTGTTCGCCAGTCACAGAGGATGGTGGCTGATTTCAACGCCGCGGACAACGATGAGCTTGAGGCGGAGAGGCGCAGAATCCAAGCTGACCTCACTGGAGACGCCGAAGCAATCAGGCGGGCTTATACCGCTGGTTCGGGAGAAGACGATCCCGAAACGGCGGCCTCGCAAATGACCTCGGCTGCAGAACGCCTCCGCGAGAGGGCGGAGGCGACTTCGCGGGATGGCGATCGTACGCGGAAAGTAGCAACGTCGTTCGGGTCAGTTCTACGCGGCTTCGGCAGGGCGATAACAGGCGACGCGAGTGCGAGCACCGACTACCAAGCGTTTGCGCGAACAGCTCTGGAGATGGCCAAGGTTCACGAGGGGCGACGCGAACGCCTCGAAGAAGTCGCCAACGAACTGGATGAGGCTGCAGCCAGGCTGCGCAAAAAGTGACGCTGAAGCGATTCCCCACGCCCACAACAGGAATTCTCATGAACGGTCTTCGCCTGTCTGAACCTCCCGGCGTAAGAGCCCCTGGTACGGAATGCGACCGACCTGGTCGTGGTTTCCATCTAAAAGCGTTGATCCTTGCCGCCTGGATCGTCGCAGGCTGTGCAGCACCAGACGATGGGGACGGAGGCACACCCACCGGACCGACGGGGGGAGGAAGCAGCGGTGGCGGAAGTGGCGGCGGAACTACACCAAACGTCACCTTCGCTACACCAGATACCTACTTCGCGGACGGTGGCAGCACGCTTCAGTTTCGCGGATACAACACTACACAGCTGACAGTGAGCGTGACCACGGACTTCGTCTTCCGTTTCGCGAGCGACTATCAGGCGCAGGCGGCGATCATCACTCCGGCGCAGCTGAACAATTTCACATCGTTTGCAGCGTTCTCGGGGTTCGGGCTCTTCGACAATACCTACGGGACCAAGTCAGTCACTCTTTCCCCCGGCACCTACTACCTCGCCGTTCGCAATACCTCGAGCGGAGATAACAGCTGGAGGTACGAGCTGGATAAGGCGATCCGGCTCGATCCCGACCAGGGGTATTCCTTCAGTTTCTCCAGTTTCGACCTTCAGCGTACGTACCAATTGACAGCGGGCCAACGGTCGACCCAGCCATTTACTGTCCTGGCCGGCTACCGGTATTTCATCGATGGATGCAACTCTGGCCTCGACTTCTTCATCATGCCGGCAGTCGAGGGGCCGAAGTTTCTGAACGGTCAGTCGTTCCAGACCTACACCCCCTACACCGGTACCGGGAAGGCCCATCCTGGCTTGTGGGAAATCCGCCTTCCAGCGGGCGATTACGTGATAGGCACTCGGAACATCGAGACGAGCAGCCACGCGATGGTGTATACGCTGGAGCGTTGGCGAATCAACTAACCTCCAACGAAGCAGCCGGGCAGACGGTCGATCGGTAGCGGGTGCGCGCCGTTGGGTTCGGCTACTGCACCGCGTTGATCATGTCGAAGATCGGCAGATACATCGCGACCACCATACCGCCGACCACGATGCCGAGGAAGACAATCATCACCGGTTCCAGGAGCGACAGCAGGTTGCTCACCGCCGCATCGACTTCCTCATCGTAGAAGTCGGCGATCTTCGACAACATCTCGTCCAGCCCACCCGTCTGCTCGCCGACTGAAATCATCGAGATGACCATCGGCGGAAAGACGCCTGACTTCTTTAGAGGCGCCGCAATCGTGTCGCCGCCAGCGATAGAGGAGCGCGACTCCATGATCGCATCCTGCACTACGCGATTGCCGGCCGTCTTGGCAGTGATCTCGAGGCCGTCGAGAATGCTGACACCGGAGCTGACGAGCGTACCGAGTGTGCGCGTGAACCGCGACACCGCCGACTTCCTCAGGACGTCTCCCAGGACTGGAATCCGCAGCAGCGTTCTGTCGACCTTCAGGCGGCCGTCGGACGTAGCAACGTATCGCTTGAACATGAACACCACGCCGGCAATGGAGAGCATCACCACATACCAGTAGGTCTTGAGGAAGCGGGACGCCCCCATGACGATTCTCGTGGGCAGTGGAAGCGCGAGACCCGCTGATGTAAACAGGTTCTCGAACACCGGGATGACAAAGATGAGCAGCACTGTCACGGCAATCGCC
>DATAIM010000514.1:0-2657 GCA_036262655.1 Gemmatimonadaceae bacterium
GTCGAGCCGCTGGATCTCGCCGCCATCGCGAGCAACGCTGCGCGGCTGGCGGCGTCACAACCGGGCATCGCTCCGGGAGTGAAGATCGTAGAGCGCATCACCCCGGGCCCGCTGGTGATAAGAGGCGACGAAGACCTGATTCACCGCGCCATCTACAATCTGCTGCTGAATGCAGTTCAGGCGTCCCCCCCGGGCGGCGAGGTCAGGCTCGAAGGTGGAGAGCTGCAACCGCACCAGCTGCCTGCAGCAGGTGAGGATCTCGCGTCCGGAGCATACGCGATCCTGGTGGCGGATCCGGGACCCGGGATCCCTCCCCTCATTCGTGACCGATTGTTCGATCCCTTCGTCTCAACAAAGCAGGGCGGCAGCGGACTCGGCCTTTCAATCGTTCAACGCGCTGTTCAGGCTCACGGCGGACTCGTTACCGTGAGCCCTCCTGAAGAAGAGACACGATTCACGATCGTTCTCCCGAAAACGAGATAAGCGCCATCGTAATGCAAGCGTCTGGAGCGCGGCCTACCGTCCTCATCATCGATGACGAGTCCGCCATTGTCGACACTGTCCGGATCCTTCTCAAAAACGAGGGGTTCGCGCCACATGTCGCGTTCGGCGGCAGGCAGGGGCTCGACCAGATCGCCGCGCTGCGGCCCGACATCATTATCTCAGACATCCGAATGCCGGCCGTCGGAGGGCTGGACGTCCTCTCTGCCGCGAAAGCCCAGGATCCGGACGTCCCGGTCATTCTCATGACGGCGCAGGCTTCGCTTCAATCGGCGATATCCGCGGTCAACGACGGCGCGTTCCACTACCTGCAGAAGCCGTTTCAGAACGACGCGCTCGTCGCAATCGTCAGGCGTGCCGCCGAGACACGGCAGCTGAAGACCGAGAACAAAGCGCTCAAGCGCGAGATCAGGCGTCGTGACTCCGAATCCAGGCCGATCGGACGCAACCGAGCGTGGCTCGAAGTCCTGAATATCGCCGAGACAGTCGCGGGCACCGATTCGACGGTTCTCCTGCAGGGCGAATCCGGAACCGGAAAAGGCGTCGTCGCGCGCTACATCCACGACCTCTCCACACGCTCCGCCGGGCCATTCGTCTCGATCAACTGCGGTGCGCTTCCGGAAAGTCTCCTCGAAAGCGAGCTGTTCGGTCACGTCAAAGGCTCGTTCACGGGCGCCGTAAAGGACAAGACCGGAATGTTCGCCGCAGCGGAAAACGGATCTTTCTTCCTCGACGAGATCGGTGAGACGACGGCCGCCACGCAGGTGAAGCTTCTGAGAGTGCTTCAGCATCGCGAGGTTATTCCCGTTGGCGCAACAGAGCCGATCGCCATCGATACGCGCCTGATCGCCGCTACAAATCGGAACCTCGACGAGGAGATCGCGCGCGGAACTTTCAGGAGCGATCTCTTTTACCGCCTGAACGTGATTGCGATAAACATTCCGCCGCTGCGTGACCGACGCGACGATATTCCTCTTCTCGCGGAATCCTTCCTCGGTGAGATCGCTGCAAAGCGCGGGGAGGCGGCGAAGATACTGAGTCCCGAAGCCGCAGAGCAGCTGCAGGAGTATTCGTGGCCCGGCAACGTGCGCGAGCTCGAAAATGCAATTGAGCGGGCGGTCATTCTTGCCGGCAATGGCCAGATCCTCCCAATGGCGCTTCCAGACAAGGTAAGACAGCGCAAGTCAGAGCCGCTGCTTGCCGAGCGTGCGGCGGCGAATCCTTCGCTTGAGACAATCGAGCGAGCTTACATCATGTGGGTGCTGGGCAGCGAGGGCGGTAACAAATCGCGCACGGCTGAGGTTCTCGGAATCGATCCCTCAACGCTGTATCGAAAGCTCACTCGTTTCGGCCTCGAGACAGCTTAGTGCAAGGTGCCAGCAAAGCGATGAGGCGCACTTCGGACCTGCGCACCATGGCGCTCGCACCGTTCTCGAGCACCAGGGTTGCCGCGGTGGTGGTGGCTGTTCTCGCGCTTCTCGTGACGGGCTCGGCGCTCGGAAACGGATTTACCCTCGATGACGTTCCCATCATCGCCTCCAACGACCGCGTTCACTCACTTCGGGCGATGGGAAATCTTTTCTCGCAGACGTATTGGCCACCGAGTGAAGGGGCGAGCTTATATCGTCCGCTGACGATGGCGTCCTTTACGGTGCAGTGGGCGATTGGAAACGGATCGCCGCTCGTTTTTCACATCGTGAATTCGCTGCTTTACGCAGTTACGTGTATCTGCTTTTATCTTCTTGCCGCCGACGTGATCTTTGTCGGCGCAGCCTTCGTGGCGGCGGTGCTTTTCGCCGTTCACCCGGTACACGTCGAGGTGTGGGCCAACGTTGTAGGCCAGCCGGAGCTCGCAGTCTCGATCATAGCATTCCTTTCTGTAAGGCACTATATCCGCCGCCGGCGGACGATGCACTTTAACGGGCGTGATTCCGCAGTGCTCGTGTCGGCGTTTTTTGCGGCGTTGATGTTCAAGGAACACGCAATCGTGCTTCCCGCCCTCTTCCTCGTCGCTGAACTGACTCTCGTAAGGACTTCCTTCGGGGAGCGACGCAAGACGCTGTGGGGGTTCTTCCTCCTGTTGCTCGTGGCGGCCGGCGCATTTGTGCTTCTCCGTACCGGGGTGATCGGAAACTTCGCTGGGGCAGGCCAGAACG
>DATAIM010000515.1:0-3321 GCA_036262655.1 Gemmatimonadaceae bacterium
GCCGGAGAAGACGCACCGTATCTGCGCCAAATCCTTGCCCGTGAGCTCGACGGCGTTAAGCAGCGCGGCCCCGGAGATGATCGCTGTACCGTGCTGGTCGTCGTGAAAGACGGGAATCCGCAGGGTCTCGCGCAGCTTCTCTTCTATATAGAAGCAGTCCGGCGCCCGAATGTCCTCGAGGTTGATGCCGCCAACAGTCGGCTCGAGAAGCTGGCAGAACCGGATCACATCGTCCGGACTCTCGGATCCTACCTCGAGATCGAACACATCCAGATCGGCGAACTGCTTGAAGAGGTTTGCCTTTCCCTCCATCACCGGCTTGGCGGCGAGTGCACCTATGTTGCCGAGTCCGAGGACTGCCGTTCCGTTGGTGACGACCGCAACGAGGTTGCCACGTGCCGTGTACCTGTACGCGTCGTCGGGGGTCCGCTTTATCTCGAGGCAGGGCTCGGCGACTCCGGGCGAGTATGCCAGCGAAAGGTCGCGCTGATTGTTGAGCGGCTTGGTGGGAACTACGGCGATCTTTCCCGGCCGCCCCTGCGAGTGGTAATCGAGGGCGTCTTTACGCTTCATGAGATCGGCATGGGACACTGTAACTTACGTGAACCCATATGGTTTGGCATCTCGCGCGGTATGCGACTGCGTGACCGCCGGAAGCACGCCGAGCGCAAAAGAAAGAGGCCTGGCAGCGCTGTTCTCAATCGCCCCCAGGCCCTTCAGTAGATCGGTGAGCGCGATTTCGTTACGCAGCCCTTCTCGTAGAAGCAAAGATGCTGACGACCGCCAGCAGAATTCCCGATGCGCAGACGATCGCCGCTCCCGTCGGGAGGTCGAGCTGATACGACGTCCATAAGCCAAGCAAACTCGACACCGCGGCAACGATCCATCCGAGGAGCAGCCGTCTGCCCCAGCGCTCGGTGAGCATTGTTGCGCAGACCGCCGGCACAATCAGATACGCAAAAGTGAGAAGCACGCCCGCCACGCGAACGAAGCTCACCACTACGAGTGCGAAGGCTGCGTAAAAGAGAAAGTCCCAGAGCCAGACCCGCATTCCGCTGGCGAATGCCTTGTCGGGATCTGAAGATATGAGAATGAAGTGTTTGTGGAACGCCGCATAAAAAATGGCGAGGAGCGCGAAGAGAAGCGCACGCTGACCGATTTCTGATCGCGTCACATTGAGAATGTCGCCTGTCAGCAGATGCTCGAGCTCTTCCTTTCCCCCGGCAACGCGACTCAGGAGCAGGATCACTCCGGCAGCTGCTACGACGAACGTGATGCCGATGATCGCCTCCTGAGGCACTTCCGTTTTCCTCGTGTTCCGCGACCAGCTGAAGAAGGCCGCACCGATGAAAGTCACCCCCAGCGAGATCCAGAATGTCGTGCGGTCGTCAAAATGGTATCCGAGCAGCAGCGCGACGCAGGTGCCGAGCGTCGCGACCTGCGCCAGTGCGAGATCGACGAAGATGACTTCGCGCTTGACTACGTGGAGCCCGAGGTAAACGAGGAGCGGCGGAAAGAGGAGTGACGCGGCAAGCGGCCACTTCAGTATCTGCCATACGACCTGAAAGTCGATGTTCACGGCTTCGTTCCGAGGCCTGCAGCGATCGCGCGAACGATGTTGTCCATGAGATCGAAGTAGCTGCCGGTATTCGGCTTTGCTCCCGGCTGCTGCGAAACGTCGAGCACTCTGGCGTTTGCCTGACGCGCGACTGTCTCCGCGGTTCTGCGGTTCTGATACGGCTGCACCAGGATCACACGGGCGTTCTGGGATTTCATAGTGCCTATTACGCGTGCGAGATGGGCCGGTGAAGGCGCGATGCCCGGCTTCGGCTCGAGATTCTCGACGACCTCAAGCCCGAAGCGGCTCGCGAAGTAACCAAAGTCCTTGTGATAGGTGACGAGCTTCGCGCCGCGATACGGTGCAAGCTGGGTGCGCCAGGCCGCGAGCTTCGCATCCACTCGAGAATTGAACTTCGCAAGGTTTGCCCGGTAGGCGGCAGCGTGGGAGGGATCAGCCTGCGCGAAATGGTTCGCAATGTTCGCGGCAACGGTTTTCGCGTTGACGGGATCGACAAGAAAGTGCGGGTTGCCGAGCGAGTGAACGTCTCCCTTGGATCGGTCGAAGCTTGTTGGAATCTCCATCATCCTGATTCCCTCCGATGCGACGACACGGCCGGGTGCACCGGCGCCGATCTTCCGGTTTCGCGAGCTCTCGAGGAGAGGAGGCAGCCATCCGAGCTCGAGCTCTGCACCTCCCTCGATGAGTACGTCCGCCCGATTGAGCGTAAGTATGTGGCTCGGCTTTGCATCGACGAAATGAGGATCTTCAGTGGGCTTCGCGAGCGCCGTTACGCTGACGGTGCTTCCTCCGATTTCCCGCGCCAGCGAGGCAAGATCGGGCGTAGTGGCGACTACCTTGAGCTGTGCCGCGGCTGTCGAGCCGGTTGCGACAAAGGCGATAGCGAGCGCCGCCTTCGAGAATCGATTGAATGTGTTTCTGGTCATTGTCTTGTTCCGGAGCATTTAGAATTTGTGCGACGCGTGTGCGCCAAGCAGGAACTCGAACTGGAGCCAGAGCGAATGATCCGTGCCCAGTCCCTTTCGATCGTCATAGTTGTACTGCACGCGGAATTTCGAGAACTCCGTCGGATACCAGGTGAAGTTGGGAGAAAGCCGAAACCGGTCCGCGCGATTGTCGGATTCGAAACCTGACTGATCGCCATTCGCCCAGTCGGCTCGCAGTCCGGCGACGACGCGAGGCTTGATGCCCCAGAGTAGCTGGGCATAGGCACCGTGGTCGTCGAGCGTCTCCGCAGGGAGCGTCGAGCCGGGGGAATCGAGCATAGTGCGTTCACCCGCCTCGTATCGACGCATCAGCGCCTCGGCTTGAACGGAGAGAAATGGAAATCCCTGCTGTGCCGCCGTGGGCTTCCACTTCCAGTAGCCGTCAATACCGTACACGCTCGTCCGGGCGGAAGGTCCAGAGTTGTTCGGACCGAACGCGGCTGAGGCTCCGAGCAGGAACGTCTGCGTTTCAGAGATGTCGAACGAAGTTGCGATCCGGGGAACTATGAGCAGGTCCCCTAACGCGTTGACGGGACGCTCATCGAGAAATCCTCCGTGAATCTCCGAAGATTCGGGATTGCGGAAGCTCCACGCAGTCTCGCCCGTGCTGTTGAACACACCTACGAGCGCCTCAGTGTAGAACGGCGTAGGAACAAGCCACGAGAGGCGAAGGCCCTGGCTTCGCAGCCCTTCGGGTCCAAACGCGCGGTTGAGGATCAGGGGCTGGTCGACGAATGCCCATGCATGTGGATGCTG
>DATAIM010000516.1:0-2692 GCA_036262655.1 Gemmatimonadaceae bacterium
GTCATTGAGATGCTGGCAGACGACAACCGCCTCGACATGGTGCGCGTCGATGATCTCCGGAAGATCGCGGATCGTTCCGAGCACGCCGTCAAAAACCATTCTTCCCACCGGCACGTATCCAGCAAGCGAATAATCTCCCCCGGCGCCGATGACGGCTTTCTCGAGGTGACGACTCCCCTCCCTTCGGTCGGTGATGAGCACGGCCGGTGCGGCTCCACGGGCGCCGGG
Source organism: Gemmatimonadaceae bacterium (assembly GCA_036262655.1). Classification (GTDB taxonomy): domain Bacteria; phylum Gemmatimonadota; class Gemmatimonadetes; order Gemmatimonadales; family Gemmatimonadaceae; genus UBA4720. The sequence continues at coordinate 229 of DATAIM010000516.1, forward strand.
CCACACGCGGCTCAGAAAGCGCTCGGCCATCAGGCGTTCGCCGAGAAGGACGAGGTACGTGAGGAATGTGGTGACGAGATACGCGGCGACGGCGCCGAGGAGGTCCCCCGCTGCAACCATTCGCCAGAGGAGAACGGCGGAGGCCAGGGCTGACGCGGCGAGCAGGCGCAGCTTCCCGTTCAGCCGCCGATGCCGGCTGTAGTTGCCCGTAATCATGAGGCTCGCGAGAAGCGCGATCGAGAAATTGACGGCAGACCCGTAACCGGCATGAAGAGCCCGCGCAAATTGTGCAGCGAGGCCGGGCCCGAGCACCTGGCTGGATGCGGCAAGCGAGGAAAGCACCTGACATATTGCGACCGCGGCGACATCGCCCAGCAACAGCATCCCGAGCCTGATCGCGATCCGCGCGGTATGTCGCTTGACCGATACCGGCCGTCGCTCGCGTAGTCGCGTGCGAACGTGAAGGGGCGAGCCGCCATATGCAGCGGGTGAGCCCCTGCCTGATATCGATGTGAGTTTCAGATGGTGGTGATCCGCGGCCGACGAGCGTTTTGCCATCAGGCAGGAATTGACAGATAAAAGGTCACCGACTGGGCGGGGTGCCGCCCCCGCTCACGCGACGGCAAGTTGCTGGCCAACAGCAATTTACGCTCACAAGTCATCTCTTGCGACCTGGGGTGAATGTGCCAACGGTGACGGTGATTGTTCGGTTCCGGATATCCATGGTGGAATTGCCCTTCGGACAGCCGGATTGTTCCTGAAAAAAGGCATTTATCCGGTTTCCGAAAGTGACGTCTGCCGAAACGTACCCAAACCGGCTTCCGAGAGATGCACGCGCGCCCGGAAATGTCGTGACGTCGTGACTGCAATAACCGAGATACAGAGGAAATGGAAAGGTACTGTGGAAATCCTCATTCCAGCGGATCCGGCCCCCAAAAAGTCCGAAGCTCCAGGCGGGCTCGATGTAGTCAGCCGCGAGCCACTGCCCCGAGGCGCCGGGGCCAATTCCCGCAGCCAGGGGCTGGCCCATCTGGGTATAACCCTGTATCACTCGGCGGCTCGTGTAATAGCTGCCCTGCGGCCGGTCACGGAACGTCGCGCTCTGTTCCACCGAGGTTACCTCGGCCTGAAGCCGAAAGCGGCCAACGCTGCGAATCGCGGGCCGCACGTACTGCATTCCGAGCGTATACCCCTGCGTGTGATTCGGCGCGACGAGCAAATCCTTGAACGAAATCGGAAACTCGAGACGGGACCACTCCGTGTAGGCCTCGAACCCGTCGTTCGGAAACACCCAACGCGCGAACAGCGAGAAAATCTGGTCTCGTCCCCCAGGCCTTAGCGTGGAGTCACCGAGGGATCGGTTATTGGGACGGCCGGTGGCCGCAAACGCGTCAAGGATTCTGCCGGGTATGCGTTCCCAGCGCCTGGAGGTCGCATAAACAGCTCGTGAGCCGCCCAGGACGAGATTCCGCTCGAAGCGGGGGCGGACCGAAAATGCGAAGCCGCTGATCGAGCGAAGATTGTTCGTGCTCGTGGTATCGAAGAAGTGCGATTCGGTGAGGCCACCAACCAGAAGCCGTGCTTCGATATCTGCGATACGGGTCCGCCACGGATGTCGCGTACGCACGAAGGCATGAGGAAAGCCCGGCGCATTGTCGCTCAGGATGAGCGCATTCCGAATACCTGGGCCCCACCATTGGTTTTCGTTTGATATGCCCGCGGCAACGCCTTTTATCTCGAGCATTGCCGTAGACTGTCCCGCGTCTAGACGCCGGATCGGCTTTGTTCCGAATCTTGTCGGCAGGTCGATGGAATAGGGGCCGATCGCGTACCAGGGGAAGGCGAACCCACCCCCAGCGCGGTCTTTTGAAACCTTCGGGGCATAGAACCTGACGGTGTCACGCAGGAGGAAGTAATCGTTGTCCGCCCTTACGAGCTCCGGAGCAAGGATCAGCCTGAGCGGGCCAGCGGAGAGATTCAAGCCACCAATGATCCGCGAGCTCGTTCCCACCCCTGCCCAGACGGCTCCGTCGTTGATCGAGAACGGGAGCGCATCGTTGTTTGCTGCGTAGACCTGAGGTGGAATGATCGCCGCCGACCACCACGTCGAAGTCGGCGCCCGCCGGGTGAGAGACGAGGCGGAGCGAATCACAAACCCGGCAATATCCTCGCGCCCACGAAGGTGATCGAGCCGGGATCTGTCGGCTTCCAATCCTCCGACGAGTGTAATTGGCGTGATGTACCGATCGATCAGAGACGCCGGTTGCGCCCGCGACACCGAGTCAACGTTGGGCGAGCGAACACTGGACAAGTCAACTCTTTCAGTTTCAACTCGCGCGGAATCGACATTAGTGGAATCGACTTTCGCGGAATCGACTGGTGTCTGAGCTGTGAGTCCCGCCGGGATGGCGAAGCAGGCAACAAAAAGTCGAAGGATGATCCCGGCAGCATGCAGGCGCAGAAC
>DATAIM010000517.1:0-13984 GCA_036262655.1 Gemmatimonadaceae bacterium
GACGGTTGCAAGCACGACGGACCTGCCGGCCGCGGCTGTGCCTGCGAGCGCATCCACGATCGCGCGATGCGTAGTCATTCATTCAATGTGATCGAGCGGCGGGGGATCGTCCAGCGAGTGAAACGAAGCCCGGATCGAATCTCCGAGACTCTCAGTTTGACCCGGAGCTTCGGCTTGCTGATATCACGACCCAACCGCATCTTCCCCGAATGTCAGCAGTAGGCCGCAGCGTCGCGCGAAAGGACGGCATCGGGAAGGCGACCGGCGCCGCGAAGTACGCGGACGATATTGCGTTTCCCGGAATGCTGCATGGCCGGACGATTCGATCCACCGTTCCGCGGGGAAGAATCAAGTCGGTCCGCTGCGACTTCGACACGACAGGGTTTACCATCGTGGACTATCGCGACGTTCCATCGAAGAACGCCGTCGATCTCATGACGCAGGACCAGCCATTCCTCGCGGAATCCGAAGTGCGCCACATGGCCGAGCCGATTCTGCTGCTTGCGCACGAGGATCGCGAAACGCTGAATGCCGCAAGCGTCGTGGTAGAGTATGAGGAGCAGGAGCCGCTGTTCGATCCCGAGAAGTCGGAACAGGTTTTCAAGACGATCGAGATACTGAAGGGGGCACCGGAGGAAACGCTCGAAGACGCCGCGGCCGCGGATTCAGGCACGGTCATCGTCGAGGGCACCTACCGCACTGGTCACCAGGAGCACGTCTACATCGAGCCGAACGGTGTGATCGCGGTGCCGGAAGAAGGCGGAGTCGCGATCCATGGCTCCGTGCAATGTCCCTTTTACGTCATAAAGGCACTGCGATGCCTGCTTGGCTCAGCGCACCCGAACGTGCGTGTGATCCAGACCGAGACGGGTGGAGGATTCGGCGGGAAAGAGGAATATCCGTCAATGATCGCCGGTCACGCGGTGCTGCTTGCGCTCAAATCGGGCAGGCCGGTGAAGATCATCTACGACCGCGCTGAAGACATGGTTGCGACGACCAAGCGCCATCCTGCGATTGTGCGCCATCGGTCAGCGGTGACACGCGATGGACGACTGCTCGCAATGGACGTCGATGTTCTGATGGATGGCGGCGCTTACGTCACATTGTCGCCGACAGTCCTGTCTCGCGGCTGCATCCATGCTGCGGGTCCGTACAGGTGTGACAACATCCGGATACGCGGACGAGCTGTGTTCACGAACACGCCGCCGAATGGCGCGTTTCGCGGATTTGGTGCGCCTCAGACCGAGTTCGCCGTTGAAGTTCACATGGACAGGATTGCCGAACATCTCGGAATGGAGCCGGTGGAGCTGCGGCGGATCAACGCTCTGCGTCCCGGGGACACGACTGCGACGGGCCAGACGCTGCGTGAAGACGCCAGCGCGCACATGGTTCTCGAGGAAGCAATCCGCCGAACAGACTTTGCCCGGAAGCGCGCCGAATGGAAGGGTACCAACAAGACCATCGGTCTTTCACTTTTCTATCACGGTGCGGGATTCACCGGGGCGGGAGAGCGCAACCTCAAGTCACGCGCGCGCCTGGAGCTCACTTCCTCCGGAGTCCGCATCGCGGTGGGCAGTACAGAAATCGGACAAGGCACGCGCACGATGCACGCCCAGATCGTAACGGACGCTCTCGGTATACCGTACGACGACGTCGAGGTGGCGCAGCCCGACACGTCACGCGTTGCCGACAGCGGGCCTACGGTTGCTTCGCGAACCTGCATGGTCGTGGGCAAGATCCTCGAGGAGTGCGCGCACGAGATGAAGGAGAAGCTCGCCGGACTTTCGCCGGCGGAATATTACGCGAAAAATGGTGAGCTTTCCGTCGAGCGGATGTACGAGCCGCCCGACTGGATTCAATGGGACGATGCCGCGTATCGAGGCGATGCATACGCGACGTATGGGTGGGGCTGCGATGTCGCGGAGCTGGAGCTCGACCGCGATACGTACGAGGTGCGGCCAATCAGGCTCACCGCGGTGCAGGAGTTTGGCCGACCGATTCATCCAGCGCTCGCGCGCGGCCAGATCGAGGGCGGAACGGCCCAGGGACTCGGCTACGCGCTTCTGGAGCGAGTCGTGATGCGGAATGGCGCAATGGCCAACAGCCAGCTCACCAACTACGTGATACCGACGACCCTGGACATGCCCGAGGTAGACGTGGTGATGATGGAGAACCCGTACCCTGGCGGTCCGTTCGGCGCAAAGGGTCTGGGCGAGCTTCCGATGGACGGCCCGGCACCGGCTGTGGTGAACGCGCTCAGACATTTTGGTCTCGACGTTCGCGAGATTCCGGCAACGCCCGAGCTGCTGTCTGCATGTTCGCAAGCTTGACGCTTTTTCCTCGGCAGGGCGGGCCAGCATGATGCGATTCACTCTCAACGGCGAGAAAACCGTCGTGGAATCACCGCCAGCCGCGCGACTGCTCGATGTGCTGCGCGAGGAGCTGCACCTGACCGGCAGCAAGGAAGGCTGCGGGGAAGGAGAATGCGGTGCGTGCACCGTGCTCGTCGATGGTCAGCCGGTCTGCTCGTGCATCATCCCGGTCGGGCAGGTGGAAGACTGCGAAGTTGTGACAATCGAAGGACTCGGCGGTAGTCATCCGCTCCAGCAGCTCTTCATGAATGAAGTTGGCGCGCAGTGCGGCATCTGTACGCCGGGGATGATCATGGCCGCCGTCACCCTTGGTGATCGGCCGACGCTGGACGATGTGAAGACTGCGCTTGCCGGCAATCTCTGCCGCTGTACCGGATATTCAGCGATTTACCGCGCGATCCTCAAGTGGCGGAGTATGCCGATTCCCGAAGACGCCGGGACGCCGGCGCTCGAATGAGAACAGCGTTGTCGGAAGTCGATATGCGGAAGGCGTCGTCACTGGATGAGGCGCTCGGAATTCTGCACGAAGAGCGGCGCACGCCGATAGCGGGAGCAACCGACCTCTACGTCGCGCTCAACTTTGGTACGCTCGTCCCGCGGCGATTTCTCGATATCTGGTCGCTCGATGAGCTGCGCACCATCTCGGTTCGCGACGATTCACTCGTGATTGGTGCACTCACGAGCTACACCTCTTTGATTCAGTCGCATCTGGTAGCAGAACGGCTGCCAATGCTCGCCGATGCGGCGCGGCTCGTGGGCGGTGTTCAGATACAGAACAGGGGAACGCTGGGCGGAAACATCGCGAACGGATCTCCGGCTGCCGATGGAGTGCCGGTATTGGCGGCCACGGACTCCGTGGTCGTCCTTCGCAGCGTCGCGGGTGAAAGGCGAGTGCCGTTGAACGGCTTCTTTACCGGCTATCGCGTGACAGTGATGCAGCCCGAGGAGTTGATCGTAGCGATCGAGGTGCCGCGTGTGGAAGGGAAGCAGTGGTTCCGGAAAGTAGGCACGCGCGCCGCGCAGGCGATATCCAAGATCGTGATGGCCGCAGTCCGTGCGCCTGCGCCGAAGGTTGCTTTTGGAAGTGTCGCAGCCACGGTCGTGCGTGTTCCCGAAACCGAGCGGGCTCTGGCGGAGGGAAAATCAATCGACGACGCGGTCGAATTACTCGGGCGCGAGATCCAGCCGATAGATGACGTCCGCTCGACGGCCGATTACAGGCGGCGCGTAGCGCAGAATTTGCTGCGCCGGTTCTGGACCGACACCGCCTGAGGCTCGCACAGGCCGAGCCCAGCCCCGCGCTAATCCGATGGATCTCGAAATCCGCAGCCGCCGTGTCCTGACACCCCACGGTATCCGGCCGGGCTGCGTTCAGGTACGACAAGGTAAAATCGTCGCGGTTGCCGGTCACGACTGGATCTCCGACTCTGCAACCCCCGTCGATGCAGGAGACATGATCGTCATGCCCGGCGTCGTCGACACGCACGTCCATGTCAACGAGCCGGGTCGCACCGAGTGGGAAGGGTTCACCACCGCCACGCGCGCTGCGGCCGCGGGCGGGGTGACGACGATCCTCGACATGCCGCTCAATTCGATTCCGGCAACGACGACGGTGGAAGCACTGGACGCGAAACGGGAGGCTGCGGCCGGTCAATGCGCGGTGAACGTCGAATTCATCGGCGGTGTGGTGCCCGGAAATACGAAGCAGCTGAAGCCGCTCGCTGATTCCGGTGTCCGAGCCTTCAAGTGCTTCCTCGCCCCCTCAGGCGTGGAGGAATTCGACCACGTCACGGAGAACGATCTCCGCGACGCTTTCCCTGTACTCGCCTCACTCGGTCTGCCGTTGATGGTCCATTCGGAGGATCCGGCAAAGCTTCACCCGATGGTTGGCTCTACCCGCGAGTATTCCCCATACATGAAGTGCCGGCCGGTCGAGGCGGAGCATTCTGCGATCAGACTCCTCGTGCGCCTGCTGGAGTGGTGTCCAACCCCCGTCCACGTCGTGCACCTGTCGTCGGCGAGCTCGCTCGACATCATCGACGAAGCTCGTGCCCGTGGTTTACCGATTACCGTCGAGACGTGCCCGCATTATCTCACGTTCAAGGCCGAAGGCATCCGCGATGGTGCAACGGACTACAAATGCGCTCCCCCGATTCGCGGGGAGACAGAGCGCGAGGGCCTGTGGCATGGCCTAGTCGCGGGGCGGATCGATCTCATCGCGTCAGATCATTCGCCTTGTCTTCCCGGCATGAAGGAAACGGGCGGCGATTTCTATTCCGCATGGGGAGGTATTGCATCTCTTCAGCTGTCGTTGGCCGCAGTCTGGACGGGGGCAAGGCAGCGAGGCATTCCCATCGAGCGAATTGCCGGATGGATGAGCGCAGCCCCGGCTCGCCTGGCGGGCCTCGAGGACCGCAAAGGTGCGATCGTTCCCGGATTCGACGCTGATATTGCGATCTGGGACCCTGAAGCGAGCTTTGTCGTCGATCGATCGGCACTGCAGCAGCGTCACAAGGTGACGCCTTATCTCGATCACGAGCTGTACGGAAAGGTCATCGCAACGTACGTCGCGGGTCAGCGCGTCTACGCCGATAACGCTCGACTATCCTGATTCCGGAGAAGTTTTTTGGCTTCGTTCACCGACTTCATCGATCTCGCATCGGAACGACTTGGCGGCGCGGTAGTAGCCGCGAACGACGAGTTCTTCGCTCCGCGCGAGGCGTTGATCAAGGCGGCCGCTCCAGAGTGGCGCGAGGGTGCGTATACCGAGCGCGGCAAATGGATGGATGGATGGGAAACGCGCCGCCGTCGCTCACCCGGATACGACTGGGCGATAATCCGACTCGGCGCACCGGGTATCGTTCGCGGCGTCGTGATCGATACTTCGTTTTTTACCGGCAATTTCCCGGAACGTGCGAGCATCGATGCGTGTGCGGCCGAGGGAACCCCCTCGACGGAAGATCTGCTGTCTTCCGCAACCAGCTGGGAGCCACTGCTTGATGAAACGAGCCTCGTGGGTAATACGAGGAACGAGATAGTCATCGAGCGCTCGGCGACGAGGGTCACTCACCTTCGCCTCAACATCTTTCCCGACGGCGGAGTCGCGCGGCTTCGCGTCCATGGCGATGTCGTGCCGGACGAAAGAATCTTCACGGCTGGGCGGGAAGCAGATCTCGCCGCCATGGAGAACGGAGGTTTTGTCGTCGAGTGCAGCGACATGCACTATGGACACCGCCAGAACCTGATTCTTCCCGGCCGCTCTACGCACATGGGTGACGGGTGGGAGACGCGCCGCCGGCGCGGGGTGGGGCATGACTGGACGATCGTTCGTCTTGCGAGACGCGGCTCCATAAATCGAGTCGAGCTGGACACGGATCATTTCAAGGGCAATGCGCCAGGCAGCATAATGATCGAGGCGTGCGATCTGGGCGACACTGCTTCGCCTGTCGATGTTACCGCAGCCGCGTGGTCAGCGCTGGTGACTCAGTCGGCGGTACAGCCGCATGCGCGGCATCACTTCGATGTTCGCGAACGAAAGACGGCGACACATGTGAGACTCAACATCTATCCGGACGGTGGTGTCGCACGTCTCAGGGTGTTCGGCAGAGTCGCCGAAACGTGACGGTCGATGAGCTCAACTCGATGCCGCCGCGCAGTGCAGCCGACGCGCTCAGGTCATGTTGTGGATCATCGAGATGGGTCAACGAGATGGTTGCGAAGCGGCCGTTTGAATCAGTCGATGACATTCTGTCAGCCGCTGATCAAGCCTGGAGAAAAACCGGCCCGGACGACTGGCACGAGGCATTCGCTCACCATCCGAGAATTGGCGACAAACGTCCCGTCGCCGCTCAATCTTCACGAGCCGCCCAGTGGTCCGCCGGGGAGCAGGCCTCGGTGCAGTCAGCAGCCAGCGATGTTCAGGCGTCGCTGAATGAGATGAACGAGCAGTATGAAAACCGCTTCGGCCACATCTACATCGTCTGTGCAGCCGGTAAATCACCCGCGGATATGTTGGCGATCGCAAGGCAGCGTCTCGCGAACGATCCTCAAACGGAGCTGCGCGTTGCGGCCGAGGAGCAGCGGAAGATCACGGAGCTGCGGTTGGTAAAGCTTTTCGGAGTTTCTCAATGAGCACAGTCAGCACCCACGTACTCGACACGGCACTCGGCAGCCCTGCAAAGGGAGTGCGCGTTACGCTGGAGCGGGATCACTCACTCATCGGCTCGGGCGTGACAGATGAGGATGGACGAGTGCGCGATCTTCTGGAGAGAGGTTCATCTCTCGGGGAAGGGGAGTACAAGCTGACCTTTTCCGTAGGCGAATATTTCGCCGCCTCGAAAACGCCGACGTTCTATACAAAGATCGTGATCACTTTCCTGGTAGAGGGGGGCGGCGGGCACTACCATGTTCCGCTGCTTGTCAGTCCCTATGGGTATTCGACTTATCGCGGCAGCTGAGATGTGACGGCGCGCTGTCCGCTTACGCGCCACACTGTATTCCCTACGTCGTCCGCTACGAGCAGCCCTCCGCGCTTGTCAATTGCGACGCCAACGGGGCGCCCCATCGCGTCACCGTTCTCCTTGACGAAGCCGGTCAGGACATCGATTGGCTTTCCGCTCGGCCGACCGTTGGTAAATGGGACGAAGATGACCTTGTAACCGCTTCGCGGCTCGCGATTCCATGAGCCGTGCTGTCCAACAAACATTCCTCCGTCGAGATGAGCTGGCAGTGACGTGCCGCTTGCGTACGTGAGGCCGAGTGAGGCGGTGTGAGGTCCCAGTGCGTAATCGGGGACGATTGCGGTGGCGACGAGATCAGGACGCGGTGGCTTGACCCGCGAGTCGACGTGGTCGCCGTAATAACTGTATGGCCAGCCGTAGAATCCGCCCTCCCGAACGGAAGTCATGTAATCCGGCACAAGATCGCTGCCGAGCTCATCGCGTTCGTTGACGGCAACCCACAGCGCGCCGGTTGCGGGCACCCAGCTCATTCCCACAGGGTTGCGCAGGCCCGACGCATATACGCGATGCGTACCGGTAACAGGATCAATCTCCCATATCGCGGCGCGCTCATTCTCCTTTTCGATCCCGTTCTCGGCGACATTGCTGTTGGAGCCGACGCCAGCGTAAAGCTTCGAGCCATCCGGTGATGCAATGAGACTCTTGGTCCAGTGATGATTGAGCTTACCGCCGGGGAGGTCGGTGACCTTCACGGCTGAAGCCGTAATGCGCGTGGCGCCGGGTGTGTATGGGAAACGCACGACTGCGTCCGCATTTGCGACGTAGAGCGTGTTGCCTACGAGCGCCATTCCAAAGGGCGAGTTGAGATCCCCTATAAAAAGGGCTGTCACATCGGCTACTCCATCTCCGTCCGTGTCGCGTAGAAGCGTGATCCGGTTTGCACTCGGAACTGCGCCTCCGGCCTTCTTCTGAAAGAGCTTGAAGAAGTAACCCTTGATTCCCTTGCCGTCTTCAGGGCGGGGAGGCCCGTTCGTTTCGGCGACAAGAACGTCGCCGTTTGGCAGAACGTGCAGCCATCGGGGGTGCTGAAGCCCGGCCGCGAAGGCGGTTACTGTAGTTCCATCGGCAGACTTTGGGGTCTGGCCTTTCTTCCACGCTTTGGCATCGACGACGTTGATCGTCGGAATGAGTGACGTACGAGGCTTTGGCAGCACCGGCTGCGGTCCGATGCCCGCATCGACTGGCAACCGCGCTGGAGTCGCACAGGCAGCGATTGCCAGTGAGGAAGCGAGGCTGACGACGATTCGCCACTGCGCGGGTGATACAATGGTCTTCGTGATCATGCTCTCTCCCAGCACGGTTGCTCTGTCGATGGAGCGGCAAGAATCAAGCAATAATCATTTGTGCAAGTTCAGCGGATGGATCCGGGCGGTGGATTCACATGCTCGCGCGGCGAACGTCAGCGCGCGGATGCCGTGACTTGTGCGGCCCACCGTCCCAGGAGCTCGCGCTCCGCGTCGCTGATGTTCGTCCTGTTCGAGGGAGGCATCGACCGTGTGATCACCGCGCGCTGAAGAATTCGGGCGGCGCGTGATTCGATCTGCGCGCGGGTGTCGAACATTACGCCGCCTGGTGCTGCGCCGAACGTGTCGTCGCTCGGACGCTCCGAGTGGCACACTGCACAACGCCGGTCGAGCACATGCCTCGCATCCTCGAAGCTCACTGGTCCGCCTGAGGAGATGATGGACGCTGACTTTGTGCGAGCGTCGAAGCGGACAACAGCCCAGATAACAAAGAAACTCGCCAGCGTAGTAGCGGCGAGAACTGGTTTCCATGCTGCGAACGTCCACCGGAGATTCAGTACATAGCGCACGGCGGCGCCCGCGGCGACCAGAAGCAGGATGATCACCCAACTGCGGTGATGATCGTAGAGCGATGGAAAGTGGTTGCTCACCATCAGCACGATCACCGGAAACGTGAAATAGTTGTTGAAGATCGACACGCGTTTCGCGCGCGCGGAAACAACGGGGTCGGCGCCGCGGCCTTCGGCAACCGCGGCAACCAGCTCGCGCTGGGAAGGGACAATCGTCATCGCGACGTTCGCGGTCATGATCGTTGCGAGCATCGCCCCCACGTGAAGGAATGCAGCACGGCCGCTAAGCACATGTGTAAGGCCGAAGGTGATTCCGATGAAGCCTGCGACCCATAACGCTGCGGCCAGCGCGGCTGCTCGCGGTGCGATGATCCGTTGGGTCACCTCGTACAGCGCCCATCCACCGAGTATCGCTGCGATGCCCGCGTAGCTCGCTTCCATATGGCTGACCTTCGCCACTGCGGGATCGTTCATCACCGCCCTTCCGCCGGCGTAATACACGAGGAACAGAAGCGCGACTCCGCTCAACCACGTCGTGTACGCCTGCCACTTGAACCAGTGGAGCGGTGCCGGCATTCGCTCGCCCTCGAGCAATGTCTTCTCGACGTAGTAGAAGCCGCCGCTGTGCAGCAGCCATATGGTTCCGAGCGGCTTCCGTGTCTGGCCGGGCAGCGTCGAGGAGACGAGACTCCGGTCGAGCCAGTTGAACAGCAGGGAATTCCCGACCCACATGATCCCGGCGATCACGTGTACCCATCGAGCGACAAGATCCAGAAGCTCGATGGTGTTGCCGCTCACTTCCGCCCCTTCATGATCCTGACGAAGCTTCGGCCACGGAACTCCTCCGCGGAGAGTCCAGTCATACGAAGTGCTTCCGCTTCGGTGATCGCGCCGGAGTTGATCCCTCGCAGAAAAAAGTTGAGCAGTCCCTGTCCCGTCGCCGCGTCGTCGAATACGTCACCAACGAGTGTAGCCTGTGCGGCTTTTCCGACGAAATTGCTGAGGCGGAGGCCAGCAGCGTCGATCCCCTCGAGAAAAAAGCTGTAGAGGGCCGCGTACCTCGTCACCAGCTGCGCCGGGTGAAGATCCCAACCCTGATAGAATCCGCCGGCAAGCGAATGGCGGATGTCGTCGAAGTGGAGCTTCCACGCAGCATGCACGCTCGCTGTATTCTCGGCCTGTTGTTCACTGTTGAGAGGACTGCTAGATGATGCCCGATGAATCGGCACCGGCATCACCGTCGTCGAGCCGTCCGAAAGCCAGACGTCAGTGCCCGCAAACGCCACCTGCATGAAGTGCTTCGCGAAATCGCACGCGAGGTGCTGCATCCGCTGATGAGCAGCGGTGATGTTGATGCCGGCGGTGTAATCATAGGTTCCAAAGTGCGCACCGCGAAGCCTTCCCTCCGAGGCCTCGAGGATCTGTGGCAGGAGCGAGACTCCATCGCTGCCAAGAATTATCTGCGGTGTCTCGACCATCGCCTCGAACTGAAGCGACCCATCGGACAGAGCAAGCTTTCTCTCGAGCTCGCGCAGGACCGCCACCGTGTAGTGGACCTGCTCGATGATAGTGATCTTGGGGATCGTCACGACCCATCGGTCGGGCAGCCCACCTGCTTCGGCAAGCGCCGTCGTGACGAGGTCGAGCGTACGGATGCTCCGAGCACGGAGCTCCTCGTTGAGCGGCTTCACGCGCATTCCGATGAAGGGAGAGAGCGTGCCCTCACGCATTCCCTTCGCGACTTCAGCAGCAACCAGCTCCGCGTGATGATCCTCCTCCGCGTCCGGCCTGTTGCCATATCCATCCTCGAAATCGATTCGAAAATCCTCGATCGGCTCGATCTCGAGCTTCTCACGCACGCGCGTGTAGATCGTGTCGAGAGCAGGATGATTCGAAATGCCAACGGCCTCGGCAAGGGTGATCGCGTCGCCGGCATACTGGTCGAGCGTTCTCAGGGCGATCCGGCCGAGCTTGGGAACAGAGTCGGCCGCGAACAGCTGGGCTCCGCCGTAAACGGTATGGACAGGCTGGCGTCCGGGACTCTCGCCCGGATGCGCTACGCTGAACGCGAGGTTCGCTTCGCGAAGCCTTCGCGACTCGTCAGTGAGTCTGTCCGACTCCGCGAGTGGGGGATGTGCTTTCATGCCGGCAACGTTGTCACAGCTGATAGGGCGGGGGAAGGTCGCCGGCTTCGCGAGGCAGCCAAATCGCCAGTCGACGTGCTGTCGCGATCAGCCGTTGTAGATCTTTCCACTCCTCGCCCGGTAAAGCTCGAGTACCGCGCGTGCTTCCTCGCGCAGGACGTTCCGAACGATACGGAGGTTTCTCTCCTCGAGGTAAGTGTATGACTCCGGGAAAACGGGTCCTTCCTCGAAGTTGAGCATCGAGGCATCCTCGCGAGCAGCGCCATATACCACTCGCCTCACGCCGCTCCAGAGCGTCGCTCCGAGACACATCGCGCATGGCTCACAGGAAGTGTACAGATCGTGCGCCACCAACCCCGGTGCATTCAGTGTGAATGACTGAAGCCGCTGCTGCGCCATCATGAATGCCATCATCTCCGCGTGAAGAACGCAGTTGTTGAGGCGGACGACGCTGTTCATCCCAACTGCGACGGCGCGGCCTGTTTCGGACTCGAATATTGCTGCCCCAAACGGACCGCCTGATGCGCGTTCGACATTCTGGCGCGAAACCTCGATGGCAAGACGCATACGGTCATGGTCGGACTCGTAGGTACGCTTCCAGTCGACGACGGAATCGACCCACTCCGGATACTCGATCCGGACGACGGGATGAATGGCAGAGTCTCGCATGTGGCAAACCTTGTTGAGAACCGGGGCTGGGGGAAGGCCGGGCGCCCCGCGGACCAATCCTTGCCCGCCTGTGGTGGAGGCCGATGACAATCGAACTGGGCATCTACACGTTCGCTGAGGCAACACCCGACGCGAGCACGGGGCAGACTGTCAGCGCGCAGCAGCGACTGCGTGATTTGATGGAGGAGATCGAGCTTGCCGACCAGGTGGGACTCGATGTCTTTGGCGTTGGCGAACATCATCGTCCCGACTACGTCGTGTCGTCTCCGGCCGTTGTTCTCGCTGCCGCGGCGGTGAAAACAAAGCGAATACGGCTTACGAGCGCCGTCACCGTCCTCAGCTCGGACGACCCGGTGCGCGTATTCCAGGACTTCGCTACGGTTGACCTGCTCTCAAACGGGCGTGCGGAGATCATGGCCGGACGCGGGTCCTTCATCGAGTCATACCCCTTGTTCGGATACGACCTCGAGAATTACGACGAGCTGTTCCAGGAAAAGCTCGAGATGCTCCTGCGCATCCGTGAGAACGTCAACGTGACATGGACCGGAAGACACACGCAGTCCCTCGCCAACCTCGGCGTGTACCCCCGGCCCGTACAGCATCCTCTTCCGATATGGATTGCGGTGGGTGGAACGCCTCAATCCGTCGTTCGAGCCGGAAGGCTTGGGCTGCCACTGGCCATCGCGATCATCGGCGGTGCTCCTGAAAGATTCGTTCAGTTCGCGACGCTTTATCGAGAAAGCGCAGCGAGGGCAGGGCATGATGTTTCGAAGCTTCAGCTGAGCATCAACTCGCATGGCCTTGTCGGGGACTCGACGCAGGAAGCAGCTGACATCGTCTGGCCGGCTTACCTCGACACAATGGGTCGTATCGGAAGGGAACGGGGATGGCAGACGCCCACCCGCCGTCAGTTCGACGCCGAGCGGTCCCCGCGCGGTGCGATGGTGCTCGGAAGTCCGAACGAGGTAATCGATAAGATCCTCTACGAGCACGAGCTGTTCCGGATGACGAGGTTCCTCATTCAGTTCAGCGTTGGGACACTACCGCATCCGGTCATCATGCGATCCATCGAGCTGTACGGTACCAAGGTGGCGCCGGCCGTGAGAAGGGCGGTGGAATCCACCGCCGGTGCTGCGTGAAGGTGACGACGGCTGACGCGACGACAGCTGTGTCGAGGAGGGCGTTGGCGACGATAGCTGTGTCCACAACGTTTGCGTCCGAGGCAACAGAGATCGCCGAGCCTGCATGATACGTCTCGCGTCGATCAAGCTACTCGAGATCAGACTCCCGCTTGTCGCGGCATTTCAGACGTCCGCCGGAGTTGTCGGCGAACGGCGCATTCTGCTCCTCGAGCTGGCAGACGTCGACGGCGCGGTGACCTGGGCGGAATGCGTTGCGCAGTCGTTGCCTAACTACAGTGCCGATACAGTGGACACTTGCTGGCTCGCGATCTCCGACTGGATTGCACCGGTCGTCCTCGGCCGTTCGTTTGAAAAACCACAGGCTGTGCATAAGGCACTCGCCGAGAGAATCCGCGGGCATCGTATGGCAAAAGCGGCAGTAGAGATGGGCGTGTGGTCACTCGTCGCTTTACAGCGCGAATTACCTCTCGCGCGGCTGCTCGCAGCTGAAAGTGCTCATGCGCGCCAGCTTGGTACGGGGTCGGGAGAGACCGTCGAAACGGGAGTAGCCCTCGGAATAGAAGCGAGTCCTGGAGATCTCGCGGCGGCTGCGTTGACGGCCGCATCTGCGGGGTACCGGCGGATTCGTCTCAAGATCGATCCGGACCGGGACGTTCAGTTCGTTGAGGCGGTGCGTGACGCACTTGGACCCGCTGCTGTACTTGCCGTCGATGCAAATGGAAGCTACGTGCCGAAGGATCCTCAGCATCTCCGCGCTCTCGAGAAGCTCGACACTCTCGGTCTCTCAATGATCGAGCAGCCGTACGCGCATGACGACTTTGCGCGTCACGCTGAGCTTCAACGCACCCTGTCGACGCCTTTGTGCCTCGATGAGAGCATTACCAGCACAGCGACACTCGATGAGATGCTCGCGCTCGGCAGCGGCCGCGTAGTCAACCTCAAGCCGGGACGTGTTGGAGGATTCACCGAGGCGATCGCGATACACGACCAATGCGCCGAGCTTGCCGTTCCTGTGTGGTGCGGGGGTATGCTCGAGTCTGGAATCGGGCGCGCTTACAACGTGGCGCTCGCATCGCTGCCGAACTTCACGCTTCCCGGAGATCTTTCGCCGAGCGCGAGATACTGGGAGCGGGACGTCGTTATGGAGCCGTGGACGATGGATTCATCGGGTCTCGTTCGTGTTCCGCTCGATCGCTCCGGGATAGGTGTTGGGGTCGATGAAGGATTCGTCAATGATCTGACGGTGCGCGAGAAGAAATTCGGCGCGCGCTAACAACGATGAATGCGGGCTCAAGATCTTTTTACCGCAGAGAACGCAGAGAAC
>DATAIM010000518.1:0-13755 GCA_036262655.1 Gemmatimonadaceae bacterium
ATTCTCGGTGTCTCGAACGTCAGCTTCGGCTTGACACCGGCAGCCCGAGCGGTGCTCAACTCGGTCTTCCTCCACCATTGCGTGGCCGCGGGACTCGATGCGGCTATCGTCAATCCGGCGCACATCACTCCATACGCTGAGATATCCGAAGAGCAGCGAGAACTGGCTAACGACCTCGTCTTCAACAAGAGGGCGGACGCTCTTCAGCGATTCATCGAATTCTTTTCAACAGTACGAACCGCCGAAAACGCCGAGGGCGCCGATAAAATCGATCCGACTGCCGGAATGTCCGCGGAACAGCGGATTCACTGGATGATCCTGCACCGGAAAAAGGACGGGATAGAAAACCACCTCGATGCGGCGGGCGTCAGAGAGAATCCCGTGAGAGTCCTCAACGAGGTTCTGCTGCCGGCGATGAAGGAAGTCGGTGACAAGTTCGGCGCCGGCGAGCTCATCCTTCCGTTCGTTCTCCAGAGCGCGGAAGTGATGAAGAAGGCAGTGAAGCACCTGGAGCAGTTCCTCGAGAAAGCGGAGGGCTACACGAAGGGGAAGGTCGTGCTTGCGACTGTATACGGTGACGTGCACGACATCGGCAAATCGCTCGTCAACACGATCCTCTCCAACAATGGCTATACCGTCTACGACCTTGGGAAGCAGGTTCCGGTCAACACCATTCTGGAGAAAGCAATCGAAGTTGGCGCAGACGCCATTGGATTGAGCGCGCTCCTCGTCTCGACTTCCAAGCAGATGCCGCTGGCGGTGAAAGAGCTCGACAAGCGCGGCATGCACATCCCTGTGCTCATCGGTGGAGCTGCGATCAACCGGCGCTTCGGCCGCAGGGCGCTTTTTGTCGAGGACGAGCGCGAGTACGATGCGGGCGTCTTCTACTGCAAGGACGCGTTCGAAGGGCTCGAGACGGTGGACAAGCTTCAGGACCCCGAGGTACGCGAAGATTTCATCGCGCGGAACCTCGAGGCAGCGCGTGCCGATGTTTTCCTTCGCAGCAGCGTCGGAAAGGAGATCTCCGCCGGCGATTCCGGAGGTGAGCGCAGTGACGTCGCTGCAAGCAACCCGCTTCCGAATCCGCCCTTCTGGGGAACACGCGTCCTTCGGGATATTCCAATCGACGAAGTCTTCGAGCTCCTCGATCTCGACGAGCTTTACCGCCTTCAGTGGGGAGCGCGCGGATCAGGTGAGCAGTACGAGAAGACTGTCAAAGATGAGTTCGAGCCGGCGCTCGCGCGCCTGAAGGAGGATGCCAAGCACAACGGCTGGATTAAGCCGCAGGCAGTCTACGGTTACTTCCCCGCCCATTCGCTAGGCAACGATGTGATCATCTACGATCCGGCCGCTTACTCGAGCGACGGTCAAAGCCTGCGGGAGATTGCGCGGTTCCACTTTCCCAGAATGGTGGGAAGAGAGCGGCTGTGTCTTGCGGATTACATCCGATCAACTGAATCCGGCGATGTCGACGTAGTGCCGATCCAGGTCGTGACCGTCGGAAAGGAATCAACGCAGCACTTCGAGAAGCTCCAGGGGAACCACGAGTACACGGAAGCGTTCTATTCGCACGGCCTCGCGGTCGAAACCGCTGAAGCAGTCGCTGAATGGATGCACCGTCGAACGCAGTCGGAGCTCAAGACTGCAACGGGCAAGCGCTACTCGTGGGGATACGGCGCCTGTCCTGATCTCGATGATCACGCTACGGTCTTCAAGCTCCTTCCGGCGAGGGAAGCCCTCGGGATGGATCTGACAGAGTCATTCCAGTTACTCCCCGAGCAGAGCACGGCGGCCATAATCATCCATCATCCTGAAGCGAAGTATTACGCCGTCCGTGGCCAGGTCGACGACGCTGGCGCGCGAGCGGAGAGCGCGAAGGCAATCGCCTCCGCTAAACGCACGGCTGCCTCAACGGGCGATAACACCAGCCAGAACTCGGCCATTGCGGATGCGGCGGAAACCGACGGGAGCCCCGTGACTACAGCAACGACCTCAACCGCCGAGAACACCGAGAACACCGAGAACGCAACAGAAACGGTCGACGAGGTAGCGGCTCTCGAACGTGCTCACGCCGGAAAGATCTCTCTTGCCGAGGCGAGGAGCGATACGTGAGCGACGAGAAGAAGGGGTACGCGGTAAATCCCGAAGATGCGGTCGCGCTGCACCCTCAGCTCGCCGACACTACAGCGATTCGAACCAAAGACCTCCTCGCCGGCCTCCGCGCTGCTCGCCCGCGTGCGGATCTTGTCGCGCGACTTCTGGATCCTGCGGCCGTGATTGTCTTCGACGGCGCAATGGGAACGATGCTCTACTCCAAGGGCGTCTTCATCAATCAGAACTACGACGAGCTAGACCTTCGCGCGCCTGACCTGGTGCGCGAAGTGCATCGCGCGTACGTGAAAGCGGGCGCCGACGTCATCGAGACCAACACCTTCGGTGCAAGCCGCACCAAGCTCACAGGATACGGCCTGGAATCGCAGATCCACGCGATCAACAAGGCCGCGGCCGAGCTTGCTCGCAGTGAAGCCGGCGACAACGTGCTCGTCGCCGGTGCCGTCGGTCCGCTCGGAATCCGTCTCGAGCCGTATGGCCCGACGTCGCTCGACGAAGCACGAGCAATCTTCGCCGAGCAGATGCAGGGCTTGAGGGATGGAGGGGCTGACTTCTTCATCCTCGAGACGTTTGCAGATCTGGCCGAGATCGAGCAGGGCATTCGCGCAGCGCGCGCAGTGGATCCGGCGATGCCGGTGGTGGCGCAGATGACGATCGGCACCGACTGTCTGACTCCATTCGGCGCATCTGCCGAGGATATTGCAAAGTCGCTCGATGCATTCGGCGCTGACGTCGTTGGACTCAATTGCTCCGTTGGCCCACAGATCATTCTCGATGCGATCGAGAAAATGGCCAAAGTCACACGGAAGAAGCTCAGTGCACAGCCGAACGCTGGAATGCCGCGCGAAGTCCAGGGTCGCAGCATGTACATGGCGAGCCCGGAGTACATGGCGACGTATGCAGCGCATCTGGTTCGAGCCGGTGCGAAGGTTGTTGGCGGCTGCTGCGGAACGACACCCGAGCACATCGCGGCGATGGTCGAGGGAATTCGGCCGCTCTCCCCGCGGCAGGCGCGGGTACCTCAGCGTGAGCGCCGGCGCGGAGAGACGCCCGAAGTTCCGCACGACAAGCCAGTCGAGCCGATTCCGTTCGGGGATCGGTCGAAGTTCGCCGGGAAGATAGCGCGCGGCGAATTCGTCACGTCGGTCGAGATCGTTCCTCCACGCGGCGTGGACGCGTCGAAGATGCTGCGTGACACGAAGGCGCTGAAGGACGCCGGCGTTGACGCTGTGAATGTGCCCGATGGTCCACGCGCACAGAGCAGAATGGGAGCGCTCCTCACGAGCCTTCTGATCGAGCAGCAGGTCGGGATCGAGACTGTCACGCACTACTGCTGCCGTGACCGTAACCTGCTCGGGATGCTGTCCGACCTGCTTGGCGCGTCGGCGATCGGGCTGCGCAACATGCTGATAATCACCGGCGATCCCCCGAAGATGGGACCGTACCCGAATGCGACGGCGGTATTCGACATCGACGCGATCGGGCTGACGAATCTCGTGAACAAGCTGAATCACGGTCTCGATCCGGGTGACAACTCGATCGGCGCGCCGACCTGCTTCGCAATCGGAGTGGGAGTGAATCCCGGCGCGATCGACGTGGAGCACGAGCTCAAGCGCTTCACGTGGAAGGTCGAAGCCGGTGCGGAGTACGCGATCACGCAGCCGGTATTCGATGTCGAGCAGCTCGAGAGCTTTCTGGCAAAGCTCGACTCGAGTCGCATCCCCATCATTGCAGGCATCTGGCCGCTCGTGTCGCACCGCAACGCGGAGTTTCTCGCGAATGAAGTGCCGGGCGTCACGGTGCCGGGTCACATCATCGAGAGAATGCGGAAGGCGAGCGACAGGTCGAAGGAGGACGGGATACAGGAAGGGATTGCGATCGCGCGTGAAATGTTCGATCGGGTCCGTCCCTCAGTGCAGGGGGTTCAGGTTTCTGCTCCGTTCGGCAAAGTGGAGCTCGCGTTGCAGGTGTTTCGGGAGAACGCGGTCAGTTGAGGAATGGCCACAGGCAATAAAAGAACGGAGCGGGTCATGCAACAATGCCCGCGACCCTCTCCTGTGCCTTCAACTTTCCCGGTCAGCAGAATGGATCGATGAACTGGCCGAAAGAGTTCCCTCGGGCGGATCTCCCCGGGATGCGGCCCAGGTCGTAGAATTGAACGACAAACATTCACACCCCCCCCGAGAACTTGCTGGAGAAGCTGGAGAAAGCCCTGTCCGGGAAGGAAGACGTACGCCAGGTTTGCAGGAAGGTCGACCGCTCTGTTGGTGCGTCAACTGCTCGCTCCAAAGGGTAACTAGCGCGATGAGAGCTATGAAAGCGATCCTCCTGGTCGACCACGGCTCGCGGAAGCGCGAGGCAAACGACATGCTCGTTTGTATGGCGAATCTCGTGCAGGCGATGGCGGGGCCAGAGGTGATCGTGCGGCACTCGCACATGGAGCTGTCGGAGCCATCGATCGCCTCGGGGTTCGCGAGCTGCGTGGAGGCGGGTGCGACAGAGGTCGTCGTATTCCCCTACATGCTCTCACCGGGAAAGCACTCGACCGGAGACATTCCACGTATGGTATCCGCAGTGGCAGCGTCGTATCCGGGCGTCAGCTTTTCGGTCACTGCCGCTTTTGGTGTACAGGAAAAACTGGGCGAGATAATTCTCATGCGGGCTGGCGTGGAGATGAGCCCTGCCTTCGCCGAATCGGACCCGAATCGCTGCTGGGATCCGGCCTGCTCGGAAAAACTCTGCGGCGATGCCTGCCGCGCCCGGCAGCCCGTGAATACCGAAGCGGCAGCAGCCGCTCGATCCAGCTGACCAACTCAACGATATCATGACGACCCGAACCGATACGCCGTCTGCGCTCACAATGCTGTCCGAAGAAGAAGAGATGTTCCGGGACGCCGTCGCCGGTTTTGCGGAAGAGGAAGTGCGGCCGCGCGTGATGGAGATGGAGCGCGCAGCGCGAATCGACCCCGACCTTATCCCGAAGTATTTCGAGCTGGGGCTCATGGGCATCGAGGTACCGGAGGAGTATGGCGGTGCGGGCGGTTCGCTCTTCATGGTGACGCTTGCCGTCGAAGAGATCAGCAAAGTCGATGCATCGGCTGCGATTCTCTGCGACGTGCAGAACACTCTCGTGAACTATCCGGTAAACCGCTATGGGAGCGAGGAGCAGAAGACCCGATACCTGCCGCGGCTCACATCCGAAACCGTCGGTGCATACGCACTCTCCGAATCGGGCTCCGGATCCGACGCATTCGGCCTCGCCACACGCGCAGAAAAGAAAGGCGACAGGTGGGTGCTGAACGGTCAGAAGCTCTGGATCACGAACGGCTATGAAGCCGGGATATACGTCATCTTCGCCAACGCCAACCCGTCGGCCGGATACAAAGGAATAACCGCATTCATCGTCGAGCGTGAGTTTCCCGGATTCGCGGTTGGCAAGAAGGAAGACAAACTCGGGATTCGTGCATCGAGCACCGTCGAGCTTCTTCTCGACAACTGCGAAGTGCCCGAGGACAACGTGCTCGGCCCCGTCGGACAGGGGTACAAGATCGCGATCGAGACGCTGAACGAAGGCCGGATCGGAATCGGTGCACAGATGCTGGGTGTAGCTCAGGGAGCGCTCACGGCGGCGATCAATTATCTCAACGAGCGGAAGCAGTTCGGAAAATCTCTCTCCGAATTCCAGGGTATTCAGTTCCAGGTTGCGCAGGCGGCGACTGATCTCGAGGCGGCCCGCCTCATGGTGTACAACGCATCGCGGCTCAAGGATGCGGGCCGCGATATCGCGCGTGAAGGAGCGATGGCGAAGCTGTTCGCTTCGCAGGTCTGCGACCGGGTCACGTCGCTCTGCGTCGAGCTGTTCGGCGGCTACGGCTACACCAAGGATTATCCGGTCGAGAAGTTCTACCGTGATGCGAAGATCGGGACGATCTACGAAGGAACATCCAATATGCAGCTTCAAACGATCGCGAAGGCTGTCCTGAATCCCCGCTGAAACACCCTGTAGCTGATCTACCTCACAGGCCTTCTCGTAACGAACAGCAATTTTTTCAACTCGATTCCAACTCGCTCATGAAACTGAGATCTCTTCTGTTCCTCGCATTCCTGCCATCATTGGCCAGCGGACAGATAACGAACACAGAGTATACTGGGCGGCGCGCTGCTCTCGCCCAGAAGATTCAAAACGGGATAGTTGTCGCACTGGGCTCGCCTGAACCTGAAGAGGACTTCATTCTCTTCAACCAGAACTCGAATTTTCGTTACCTGACGGGATTCAACGAGCCCGAAGCTGCTCTTGTCATGGTTGTCAGGAATGGTGCGATAATCGGGTCACCGATACTGTTCGTGCAGCCCGCAGACCCGGCGCGCGAAGTGTGGACGGGACACCGGCTCGGGGTCGATGCCGTCAAATCCACTTACGCTATGGAGGGACGTCCCTCCGAATCGCTCGCTCAGGTAATGGACACTCTCCTGTCGCGGGACTCGACAGCGGTGGTTCACACTATCGGAAGCTTCAACTCGGAAGGCCCCATCATCACTCGCGACGACCAGATCGTGGCGGGGTTTGCCAAGGGCCGCCATGCCGTGACGATCCGGAATGCCAACGGCGACGTGGCCGGCCTCAGACGCGTCAAGACTGCCCCGGAGCTCGATCTCATTCGCCGTGCCGTGAACGTTACGGTCGCTGCGCACAAGGATGCGATGAGGCTGGTCGAGCCTGGCATGAACGAGTTCGAGGTCCAGGCACTCATCGAGTATGATTTCCGGAGGAACGGTGCGGATCGCCCATCGTTCTCGACAATCGTGGGATCAGGCCCGAACTCGACGACGCTGCACTACGGCGTCGATGATCGGTTCATAGAGAACAACGATGTGATCGTGATGGACATCGGCGCCTCATATCGCGGCTACGCTGCGGATGTCACTCGCACCATTCCGGCGAACGGAACCTTTTCGCCGTCCCAGCGGGAGATCTACACCGCAGTTCGCACAGCTCAGGCGGCCGCGGAGCGAGCAGCGAAGGTCAACGGAGCGGCGAGGGCGCTGTCGGATTCCGCGAACGCGTCACTCGATGCGTCGCTCACGAGGCTCGGGCTGATTGAATCCGTGGGCGCGACCTTCGATTGCGATGCTGCCGCAAGCCGCCAGTGCTCGCAGCGGTCACTCTATTACATGCACGGTCTCGGGCACGGCATCGGGCTCGACGTTCATGACCCCGGAGCGGCGACAGGGGGAGGTACCCTGGTTCCAGGCAGTGCCTTCACGATCGAGCCTGGCATCTACGTTCGAGGAAATCTCCTCGACATCATTCCCAGGACGGCGAAAAACCAGGCGATGATTGCTAGAATCGCTCCGGCGGTGCGCAAGTATGCGAACATCGGCGTCCGCATCGAGGACGACTACATAGTCACGCCGGGTACGGTTGAGTGGATCTCCCGTGCGCCCCGTGAGATCGCCGAGATCGAGGCGATCATGAAAGAGAAATTCACTGGTCCTTCACCGCGCGACGCGGCTACGGTTGAAGCGTACCGTTCAACAGGCCGTCGCGCACCCTGATCGCCTTCGGGGTGGCGTTCGTCATCTCGATCAGGCGTCTGCCTTCGATTGTGTTGAATTTCGCCGGGGCATTCAGCGTCAGGCGCTGGGTGCCTCGCTTCACTTCGACGGCAATCGTTCCTCCAGGCGGCGCAGCACCGAACTTCGCATTGAATTTCTCCTGAAACGCCGTGTCCGAGACGTCCAGGCCGCCAATCCTGACCAGATAATCACCAAGCTTCACACCGGCTGCCGATCCCGCGCCGCCGACTACGATCTGCATCACACGGAGTCCCTCGTCGTCGGCTGACGTCGCCAGCCCGAGCGACGGAAGCACCGATCGCTCGACAAGCAGCTTGAGCCCGGCGAGCGGAAACACGCTGTCATAGGGAAACTGCTCGCGACCGTCGACGTATCGCCGCTCGAACTCCGCGAATGATTTCCCGCTCGCGGCCCTCGACACAGCGCTCCACCAGTCCGCGTTCGAGAAACCCCGGCCCCTCTTGTAGGTGCTCTCGTAAAGCTCGCGCATCACCGTATCCAGGGAGCGCCTGTTGTCACTCGCGTCCCTTATCATGATGTCGAGGAGGAACGCGGCCACCGAGCCCTTGTCGTAATACAGGTCCTCCGTTCCGTTCACCGGCTTGACCCACGCAGAGACTGACGCATCCTCGAGCGCGGTGGGAGCGCTTTCCTCGACCGTGTCGATCTTCCCCTTCGTGACGACGTAGAAGGCGCGAGGAGCCAGTACTTTCGCGCGCACCTGGGTGATGTCGGCGTAGTAGTCGGTTACGCCTTCGCTGATCCAGAGAAGCGGCGTCGGTTGCTCGCGATTGTACGCGTAGGGAAACATCTCCGCGGGACGCAGCCGCTTCACGTTCCACGCGTGAAACACCTCATGCGAGTAGAGAGAAATGAGAAACGGGTTCCCTAGTACGACCGACGAGACGATGTCGAGGTGCGAGTTCTGATGCTCGAGACCAGCCGCCGCTCCGAGCGAGAAAGTCGAATCCGCGACCTGGAGAAGCGTGTAGCTGTTCCAGGGAACCTCGCCGAAGATCATCGCCTGCGCCGGGATGATCTTCGCCATCTGCTGAAATACAGCCGCTCGAGTTGCAGCGGATACACTTCCTGCGGGGTAACTGACGAAGCGAAAAGGTTTCCCTGCGACGATCGTACTGTCGGACTCGAACCTCCCGACGAAAAACGGAAAGTCGACGAGGTCATGATAGCTGGACGCCGTAAAGGAATTCACGCCGCCGCCTGAAGTCATCCCTGTTGCAACCCTCCACCCAGGCTGCGTGTGAACTGTGACAGTCGCGGTGAATTGCGCGTCCAGGCCTTCGGGGTAAAGGAAAAGGTTCGTACCGTTGAAGAATCCGAAATCGGGTTTCGACCATGACATCGCGTTATCCAGCGAATCGGCGGTGTAATCGAAAGCGACCTTGACCTCTCCCTGCCTTGCCACCGTTACGCGCCATGTATCCGGATCCGCCTTGTCCCAATCGAGCGAATCGGTTCCCGAAGACGCCCGGAAGCTGGAGACAAATCGGGCATAATTACCGAGCTCATAAGAGCCAGGTGTCCACGCGGGAAGGGAGAGGAGAACTTCCCCGGGCCCCCCGGCGCTGAACGACATTGAAACTCCGATCGACCGCGACTGGGCGCGCGCGGAGTCGAAGGTCAGGTCGTATTGCACGCGCGAGATGGGAACCGGGCGTTGCTGCGCGGCGAGTGGTTCTGCCGCGAGGGCGGCAACGCCCGAGAGAAACGGTAACAGGAGTGTTTTCACGAAGGATAGGTTACAGTCACAGACTACACTGCGGATTGCCGTCGCCGTTGCGGCAGCCATGTGGTTGGATTGTCCTCCAGTTCGGTTGCATTCGTGGTGGTGCCTTCGGGTTACTCCCCATCAGCTGTCTGCAACCAATAGGTTACAGCGCTGCGGTGACGCAGCAGACACAACGTAAAACGCGCGGTTCAATCTGGAGAAAGTAATGCTCGACGACGCAAAGATTGCATTTCTGAAGAAGTTGCTCGATACCCCGGGACCTTCCGGATTTGAATCCGCGCCCGCGAAGCTATGGCGCGAAGAGGCAGGCAGGTTCGCCAAGGTTCGCGGTGACGTCGCGGGGAACAGCATCGCGGAGGTGAATCCCGAGGGATCCCCGACGATCATGCTCGCCGGCCACATCGACGAGATAGGAGTCATCGTCACGTACATTGACGATGAAGGCTACGCATACATCTCCGGAATCGGAGGGTGGGACCCGCAGGTGCTCGTCGCGCAGCGCATCAGGTTCATAGGGAGACAGGGCGATGTTTTCGGCGTCGTCGGAAAGAAGCCAATACACCTGATGAAGACAGAGGATCGCGACAAGGCGTCCAAGATGACGGATCTGTGGGTAGACATTGGCGCGAGCTCGAAGAAGGAGGCCGAGGAACGGCTTTCCATTGGAGACGCGGGAGTGATCGATTCGAGAACCATGGACTTCCCGAACGACCTCCTGGTGTCGAGATCGATTGACGACCGGATCGGTGCGTTTATTGTCCTCGAGGCGCTGAGGCGCTACTCGGAATCACCCGGATCCGCACATGTCGTCGCTGTTGCGACCACGCAGGAAGAGATCGGGTACCGTGGCGGCGGGGCGGGCATCTGCGCCACATGCGTGAATCCACGCATGGCGCTGGTGGTCGACGTCACTTTCGCTACCGATCACCCCCAGGTCGAAAAGAAAGAGATCGGAGAGGCAAAGCTCGGTGGCGGACCCGTGTTCGCGCGCGGCTCGATCATCTCGCCGGTCGTGTTCAACCTGCTTCGCAACACAGCGGAGGAGAAGAAGATTCCCTTCACCGTCCACGCAGCCGGGCGGGACACCAGCACGGATGCCGACGCGATCCACATCGCGCGCGAGGGAATCGCCACTGCGCTCGTCTCGGTGCCCAACAGGTACATGCATTCACCGAACGAGATGGTTTCGCTCACTGATGTCGACCACATTGCGACGTTGCTCGCGGAAGTATGCCGGGCAGTGGATGCCGGGACCGATTTCACTGCGCGGTAGCACCGTAACTTCGGACATCGTATCCGTGACTCTCTCCCTCGATCTGAGACTTCAGAAAATGTCAGCAAGAGCACTCCGGGCGGCCGCGACGATGGTGGTAGTCGCCCTGACGAGCTGCGCAACGGCCGCCACAAGCTCACCGTCGTCTCCCGCGAAAGCAGTTGCTGACTCGGTCGAGATCAGGAACGACATAGCGTACCTCGCCAGTGACAAGCTCGAAGGCCGGCTTACGGGCACAGCAGGAAACGACTCCGCAGCCGCTTACCTCGCCCGCCGCTACGCGTCCTTGAAGCTGCGAAAGGCTTACCCCGGATACCTGCAGAAATTCGTCGCGCGCCCGGCTGCTTCCGCGCACATCGGCGATACCGCCGGGAAAGCGACGCAGAACGTCGTCGCCATCCTGAAGGGAGCTGATCCCACTCTCGCCAGCCAGTACATCGTAATCGGCGCCCACTTCGACCACCTCGGCCACGAAACACAATTCGCGATGGACCCGGCTGCGGGAGACGCGATTCGGAACGGTGCCGACGACAATGCGTCGGGCACTGCGGCCGTGCTCCAGCTGGCCAGGATGCTGTCGGTTTCGCGTCCGCGGAGGTCAGTCATCTTCGCGAACTTCAGCGGAGAGGAAGAGGGATTGCTGGGTTCCCAGTACTTCGTCGAGAACTCCCCGGTTCCTCTCGACAGCATCGTCGTGATGCTCAACTTCGACATGGTAGGCCGGCTCAATAACGACAAATTGATCGTGTATGGCACGGGGACAGCCACGGAGCTAGCTGCTCTGCTCGACAGCGCGAACGCAGGTGTCTCATCTCTTAAGCTCGAGGGCGGAGGCGACGGCTTCGGCTCTTCCGATCAGAGCTCCTTCTACGCGAAGAATATTCCGGTACTGCATTTCTTCACTGACATTCACTCCGACTACCATCGCGCGACCGATGATGTCGAAAAGATCAATGCGGGTGGCGAAGCCAGCGTCGTCGATCTCGCGTACCGCGTGATCAAGTCGCTCGACGCGCGACCCTCCAGACTCACGTTCGTAAAGAGCGCGCCACCGGCCAGAATGGCGCCCCGAAGCTCCGGCTCCCAGGCGTATCTCGGCTCGATTCCGAACATGTCCGCGGGCACCGTTCCCGGCTTGCAGCTGAGCGGCGTTCGCGCCGACAGTCCTGCGGACAAGGGCGGCCTGAAAGCGGGTGACATCGTCGTCGAATTCGGCGGTAAGACTGTTACCGACCTCCAGAGTTACAGCGACGCGCTTTATTCCCACAAACCCGGAGACACCGTGAAGATTGTGTTCCTTCGCGGCGCCAGCAGGATGGAGACAACAGTGACACTCGGCACCCGCGGCGGCTGAGTGCTTACGCTCTGATGCCGGAGCCGATCCCACCTCCGCGCGAGTCGGGGTTCACGGCGACGACAACCGTGCCTCTCTACTGGTGCGCGTACGGTCCATCGGAGGCGGAGAAGCTGCTGGTTGTGCACGGTGGTCCAGGAGCGCACCACGATTACCTCCTGCCGCAGATGCTTCATATGGCGAAGCGCTACAACCTGATACTGTACGATCAGCGCGGCGGAGGCCGCTCACGCTCCGACGACCGCGAGTACATCACATGGAAGACGCACGTCGCCGATCTTGCGGCGGTCATCCGCGAGCTGCACATGACAGCACCGCCCATTGTCGCGTATTCGTTCGGCGGAATGATCGCTCTCAAATACTGCCTCGAAGCGAAGAGAAACGATGGAATCGTAAAGCCGTCCAGGCTGGTGCTGATCGATACGGCGCCGGTCAGGACAGAATACCGGAAGGAGTTCGAGGCCGAGTTCACGCGGCGCCAGCATAGTCCGGAGATACAGCGGATGCGTGACGAGCTCGCGGCCTCGGGGCTCCGCGATCGTGATCCGGCCACCTACAAGCAGAAAGTTTTCGAGCTGGCAGTCGCGCCCTATTTCGCAAATCCGCGAAGGGCCAGCAATCTTACTCCGTTCCGCGTTATGGGCCGCGTTCAACAGTCGACATGGGAGAGCCTCGGCCCGGATTACAACCTGGTGCCGGAACTCGCGCCAATGGGATTTCCGGCACTTTTCATCCATGGTCGTGACGATCCCATTCCGGTTACGTCTTCAGAGGAAGGCGCCGGCGCGATGGGCGCGCAGCTCGTGCTGCTGGACGAGTGTGGACACGTACCATACGTTGAACAGCCCGGCCGTTTGTTCGAGGCGATCGATAATTTCCTCTAGCGCGTTGCTTTCTCCTGTCACCCGCAAGCAGCAATGCCCGATTTTGGTGTAGTCCAGCAGCCTCTTACAACGATCGAAATGGACGGAAAGCCGTGCGCGGTGTCCGTCCGCATCGCGTATGACGGCATCGAGTACATTGGCCGGCTGTTCTTTGCCGACCCCGAAACTGGCGAAGGCATTCCCGATCACGGGGCAATTCCCGGGCGTACTGTGGAGGAAGCCATAGAGTTCGCGAGGCGGCTGAATCTCGAGGATTTCACGCGCCGCTACCACCGTGCCAAGGCAGACAAACGGCGATACACCTCGCTCCGCCGCGCGACGGACGAGATGCTGATGAAGATCAAGTACATGAACCGCGTTTCGATCAACATGAAGAATGGACTGCTCGATCGTGAAGGGGCCAGGCAGGAGATCGAGCTGATTCAGCGCCAGCTGCACGAGATGATCGAGAAGCTGCCTGGTCACGCGGGAATGGAAGGCTAGCACACTTTCCCCGTGGCGCGGTTCTGGCCGAACCGTTCTGCATGGATTCCCGGTCTGCAGCCCATGTCCTGAACCAGATTGGCTCGCTACTCGAGCTATCCCGCGCGCCGCGCTTCCGCGCGCGCGCCTTCCAGAAAGCTGCCCGATCGATTCTCGCACTCGGCGCCGATGATCTTCGTCCACTGCTTGAATCCGGAGAGCTGAAGCGGGCTCCGGACGTCGGCCCGGCGACAATCGCCATCATCCGGGAGCTCATCGAAACGGGAGAATCCAGCTACCTCCAGCGGTTGAGCGAAGGCACCCCGCGCGGCCTCATTCAGAT
>DATAIM010000519.1:0-3499 GCA_036262655.1 Gemmatimonadaceae bacterium
GATCCATCCTGTCCTTGCGCGCGAAATAAATCGCCGAGACGTACTCCGCCGCATTTCCAACTACGGCGAGAACAGTGATCCCGAGGAAGAACGTTGTCACACCGAGTCTGGCAGAAGTTGCCTCGAGGGCACCTGAAACCAGCTCCGCTTCGACGGCGGTGATCGCAGTGGCGCCAATCATTATTGCCAGAATTTTCCAGACCGGCCAGTGGGCCTTACGCTCCACATCCGGCTCGCTGGCCCTGGCGCCGGTGGTCTCTTCGTCCGCCGCAAAAGTATCCCTGTGCGTTATCAGCGAATACACAAGATTCGCCAGATAAACCACGATGAGCACGACAGCGACGCCCAGGCTCAGCCGTTCGTCGAGCACGCTCGCATGTGCAGCACCCGTAACCGACGACTCCGTGTAATCGAACAGCGCCGGGATCATCAACGCTATGACGGCGAGTATGAGGAGGCTCGACAGTCTCCCTGCGCTTGCCTGATTGAATCTCTGCACCGGGCGGCCAAACGTCCCGATCACGATCGCGAAGCCAAGACCGAGCAGACTGTTGCCGATGATCGCGCCGGTGATCTGCGCCTTTACCACCTCCGCGTGGCCGCCGTACAACACGAACAATGCGAGGATGAGCTCGGCCATGTTGCCGAAGGTGACGTTCAAAAGGCCGCCGATGGCGCTCCCGAGCCGCTCCGCCAGCTGCTCGGTGCTCTTCCTGATCCACTCGGCGAGCGGGACAATGGCCAGAACAGCCGTCGCAAAAATCCAGAGCGGTGGCGCATGCACCGCGTACTCCAGTATCAGAGATACTGGAATGAGGAGAAGCATCAGGGTGAAGATCATGACCGAAGAATGCTACCTGAGCCCACCACCGGCTACCCGCGTGAACACCCGGACATCTGGCAGCGCGCGAGCGATTCGGCCCCTGTTCTGCAAGAAAAGCCCTCGAATGAATAAACGGACGCGTATACTCGTCCCGCGGACGCCACTTCTGGACGAGGCGATCGCCGCACTGGCCATGCTCATGAGCGAAATGCGGCTCTGCGATCTCCTGTCTGACGAGCTCTTCGGAGTTACCGCCGCACAACTTCGCATACTTTCCGAGCTGACAGACCATGGCGGCCAGACCATCAACGAGCTCGCAGCCGCGCTAGCCGCTCATCAGAGCTCGATATCAGCCCAGGTAGCCGCGCTTCTGGAGGTGGCGCTTGTACGGGTCGCGACGGACGAGCGAGATGCGCGCGCGGTTCAGGTGTGGATCACCCCTAAAGGTCGCGCGATCCTTCGGCGAGCCAACGGGTCAGGCAGACCGCTTGCGGCGGCGGCCCTGTCCAGAATGCCCGGGAAAGACGTTGCGGCTCTCGCCAAAAAAGTGAGGAGGCTTGCATCCTTGATGGAGAGGATACGTCAGGAGCTCGAAAACGTCCGATGATGGTGGCCAACCACGCGCGCAGTCATCTGCTGAACGCTTGAGGGTCCCCTGTATCACCGCGAGTGTATCGCGGCACTGCCGAACAATCCAGCGGCTTGGTCCCACCGACGCCACACGCGCGAAGATCCTTCCCGATGATCGTCGCCCAGAGCTCGTGCCCCGCCTTGCTCAGGTGATATCCGTCCTTGTACAGCGCGTCCATCATCTCTCGAGGAACAGCGCGGGCTTCAGGCCGGTTCTGAATGCGCTGAAAGGCAATACCCGCCGCCAGAAGATTGATCTCGATCCCCTCGCCGTCGTCGAGATCCTTCAGCTCGCCAATAGTTGGAGACATGTAGATGAGGTGGACGAACCCTTGCCCCTTCAGATACTCGTCCATCTCCTTCAGCCGGACCACTGCACGCTCGGCGAGCGCCCGAGGCATTTCGGCCGGAGAAACTTTTTTGTGAGTAACAAACAGGGACGGTGCGAGCTGGCGCACGCGTTCTCGGGCGCGCAGAACGACGTGTGGAACCGCTTCGGCGAGCGCAAGCCGCGGTCGCGTGGTCGGGAAAACCGAACGACGCGGTGAGGTTCCACGAAAAAAATCACTCTTCAGCAGAACAGTGACGTACACCTTCGCAGGATTGAACCGCCGCTCCACGATCAGTGCGTGCATGTTCTCCACACCCCAGCCGTTCACCCCTCCGCTTCCCCCAACCCATCCGTTCGTTCGCGGCACCGCGCGGATCGCGAAGATGTCGTCGTTCGAGACGTACGAGCCGCCGTATGTCACGGAGTTTCCAACGAACAGCACTTTGCGATTCGCATCAGTTCCCCAGTCGTCGTTCGCGCGAATTCCGATGTCGTTGATGTGAATCACCGCTCCGCCAAGACGGTGGACGGTTTGATTCGCCCGGGGTCGATACTTGTACAGCGGGTCGGTTTCATAGATGATCGGATCGCCGAGCCCGAGCGACCGGGCCATCAGCTCGGCGATGATTATGAGGACGATGACCAGCGCCGTCACGATACCGGCCGCCGTCGCCAGCGGATGCCGCGCGAATCGGTTCGCGGATGCGGCTTGCTTCATCACACCGGAGGAGTCATCTCTGTCATCCGTGGCTGGGCACATCAAACGAGGGACACATCATGAGAGCAGTGAGCGGAACGCTTCACCTTTTTTCAGGAAAGGAAATTCTCCTCCCGACCCGCGAGGCCGTGGAGGTGGCCCTCACCTTCTGGTCCAGCGTGCCCGATCGCGATGATGTTCCCACAGAGCTGACCATCGCGCCGGAGCACAGCATCACGATAACGAGGTCGAGCATTGCTGCAATCGAAAAGCGCGGTGGGGTTGAGTAGGAGCTGGCGAGAAGAGCCGCCGCCGGGACGCAGAGTAACGAGGGTTCGCCCGAGCCCCAACGCAGCGACGCCGACTACGGGATTCGCGTCGCGGCTTGTTCCAGAGGTTCGGCCTCCGACAGACGACTCGAGACGCCGAGGCGCGACGGTGACTCCGACAAGAGCCGCGTTACGAATCGCTGGCCTTCCGACACGCGCTCGATCTCGATTGCGATCGCTTCCATCCCCTGCTCGAGCCGCTCGAGGCGTGACGAATCCATCGGAAGCGGCGCAGCCGTCTTTTTCGCGGAAGGGTTACGTCTCCTCCGCCACCAGCGGAACGCCCACAAGGCAGCGAAGAACACGACCGCCATGGAGACCCCAGCCCCCATCCCCTCCTCGAAATCGCCGCCCGAGGGCTGCCTGTTCGCCCGCTCGGAGAATGCGAGCAGGTCGCCTGGCGCCAATGAGAGCTGGCGTCCAACGCCTGCGATGTCCGTTTCGAGCTGGAGAATGCGTTGATCGAGAACACTCAGCCTGGCCTCGAGCCCGGTCCGGCTCGCGCCTTCAGGCGCAGTTCGAATCTCGGTCGAGAGCTCCTGCCGTCTCGCGCTGACGTTGTTGAGCTGGCGCGCGAGCTCCTCACGCTGCTGGAGGAGACCCTCGATCTCAGCGTGCGTTTTCGGGATCTGAATGGTTTGTGTCTTCCCCCCGGTTCCGACAGTCGTGATCGCAGCCGGAGAAGACTG
>DATAIM010000520.1:0-4800 GCA_036262655.1 Gemmatimonadaceae bacterium
GTCCGCTCGCGAGATCAATCGCCGCAACTGCACAGAATCCCCGCGCGCTGCAAACCACGGGAGTGTGAGGAAGGCCTGACGGAGATTTTGATCCACCCACCCGACCATCACCCGCGTCGCAGTATCGGCAGGAATGCCTCCGAGCAGAGACATCTCGACGAACATTCGTGACGGACGGTTGCCGATTATGAGGTACGCCTCCTTCAGGCGCCCGTGATACGCGAGCTGCAGCGGCATGTAATTCCAGAGACGCGTCGAATCGGCGACAAAGGTTGGCGAGCTCCGGGGGCGGCGGTTCGCCGACTGAAGGAGCCTCAGCGCCGTCTGAGCCGTATCCGGCCACCGTCGAAGAATGAAGTAGGCGGCCATTATCGAACCCGCTGACGCCTGATCGAGGATGCTGTCCGTTGCAATGCCGCTCGCAGAGCCTGGACGCGCCAGCCGATCGACAATCGCGATTCCCTCGGCCTCCTTGTCCGTTGGATGTCCACGCAGGTAGGCAGCCGAATAACGCGTGCCGGCAGCTGCCCCATCGAGAGCGAATGCGAGCTCGATGGCGTGGACATAAGCCGGTGCAAATGCAGAATCGAGCGCGATCGAACGATCAAACGCCTCGAGCACCGTTCGATCCGATACGTTCAGCGCGCTGCTCCACCCATAATGAAACCGGGCCTCTCCAACTGCATACCAGACTTCCGGGTCATCCGGATAGCGCGCTGCAGCGGTATTCACGGTCTCGAACAGTCGCGTCACCATGCGCCAGTTCATCGAGTCGAGAAGTACCGGAGCGAGAGCGGCGGAGATCGAATCCGCAACCACCAGGAGGCTGTCGCGCGGTGACAGTTTTTTGTTCAGCTTTCCCGCCCGGAGCCACAAAGCGCGCGCAAGCGAGTCCTTTCCATCCTTCTGCCAGCCCATCACCTGCGCCTCGCGCCTGAGTGCGATCGCGAAGTTCGGGTCAAACCGGCCCGCGCGCGCATAGGAGACGGACGCCGAGTCCCATGAGGTTCTGCGAAAGAACTGCTCTCCCTGAAGGAACGCACGCAGCGCATCGATAGATGCGGACCCCAGTGACATCTGCCGTACCGCACCAATACGGTGTGACTTGCCGAGCTCTTTCAGCACGGCAAGCGTGAACTTCGCCGCCGCAGCTTCAACCGTAGAGTCTCGCCCCTCATAATCCCACACGCGCGACGTGCGCATGTTGACCAGCGTCGCTCTGAGGCGGACGGTGTCGCTGGAGCTCCCGACGAGATTTCCGAATATGGCATACTGAGCCCTCGTTCTTCGCGCCAGGTCGGTTGCTGAGTTTCGGTCGGCAGCGCCGTTGAAACCCTTGATGGAAACCGTCGGGGAAACTGTAACGAGCGGGCCCATTCCATCGAGATTGCGAGCGAGGACATCGACCATCCCTTCACGCCAGAGAGCGAGCTCGCTGTTCAGCGCATTGAACGGCGCGATCGCAATCGTCACTCGTTCGGTGACAGCCGAACCTCCGCGAGGACGGAGCATGAACACGGCCGCGGCAACGGCGGCAAGGATTACCGGCGCAGCGATGATGAGACTTCGGGGCATCGCTCGCAGCCCGCGCCACTTGAACTGCCGGGCGCGCGGAAGAGCGACAGTTGCGCCGGTGTCGAGCGCGTCACGGAATTCCGCGGCTGTCTGGAATCGCATCGCCGGGTCTTTCTGCATCGCCTTCCGCAGCGCCTCGCCGACTGCGGGCGGCGTTTCGCCCCGCACCTCGGTAACGGGTTGCGCATCGCGTGTGAGGTGCGCGACGAGAATCGCCTGGTCAGTCGCACCCGTGAAGGGAGGTGCTCCCGCAATCATCTCGTAGCCGACTACGCCAACCGCATAAATGTCGGCGCGCGCGTCCACGTTTCGCTCACCGAGTGCCTGCTCCGGCGCCATGTATCCAACAGTGCCGAGCGACATTCCAGTACCGGTAAGCCGCTGTCCTTCCTTTTCATCCCCGCCCGTCAGCGCGGCCGCAATCCCGAAATCTGCGAGAACCGCATGACCATCCTGAATCAGGATGTTCTCCGGCTTGATGTCGCGATGAATGATTCCCTGACGGTGCGCATAGGCGAGCGCGTCAGTCACTTCGCGTAAGAGTCTCACCGCATCATTGACGGGCAGCTGCTTCTCGCGCTCGAGCCGGGCGCGAAGCGACTCCCCGTCGATGAACGGCATGATGTAGTGAACCAGGCCGTCGCGCACACCTGCCGAGATGACGGGAAGGATGTGCGGATGCTGGAGGCGCGCCGTCACCTCGCTCTCACGCTTGAACCTCGCGAGCATCATCGGACTTACGAGATCCGGCGGAAGAATCTTGATGACGACCCGGCGATTAAGCGTCAGGTCCGTCGCGAGGAAGAGCCGAGCCATACCGCCGCCCTTCATCTCTTCACGCACGTCGTAGAGCTCGGCGAAGCTGCTCTTCAGCTTTGTGAGAAGCTCGTTTTGACTGTCGGGAGCGGTGACTCCGTCGTTCACCTCAGGTGCCGGCTCGGGGAGCGCCAGCGCTGCCGCGAATTCATCGGCGCTCTGCCACCTCTCACCAGGCGTCCTCGCCATCGCAGTGGCTACTGCGCGCTCGACCGATTCGGGTATCTCAGGCCTCAGCAATCGAAGCGGCCGTGGGGGCGTTGTGAACCGGCTCGCCATGAGTACCTGCGGTGTCGCCCCCCGAAACGGCGGGGTTCCGGCGAGCATCTCGTAGACGACACAACCGAACGAGTAGATGTCGCTGCGATAATCGAGGTCGCGGTCAGCCGTCACCTGCTCGGGGCTCATGTAGGCAGGGGTGCCCAGTGTGATCCCTGTCCTCGTCAACCGCCCGCCAGTTGCACCGGCGATTGCACGCGCCACGCCGAAGTCGAGCACGAAGACATCGCTTCCCCGAAGGAGGATGTTCTCCGGCTTGATGTCGCGATGAACGAGGCCGCGGGCATGAGCGTAGCTCATTGGCTTCGCGATCTCGCGGGCTATCCGCACCGCTTCCTCGATCGGCAGCTGCGGCTCTCGCCGAATTCTGTCGCGAAGCGATTCACCTTCGACAAATTCCATCGCGTAATACGGCACGTCCTCGGAGATTCCGGACTCGAGGACGCGTGGAATTCGAGGGTGGTCGAGCTCCGAGGCAAACGTGATCTCGCGGAAGAACCGCTCCTTCGTCACAAGGCTGCCGAGCTCGGCCCGCAGGACCTTCACCGCCACATGCTCGCCGCTTCGCACATCCGTGCAGAGATACACGGTCGCCATGCCGCCGTGGCCGAGCTCTCGCTCTATGCGATAGTGGCCACCCAGCATCTCAGCCGTCAGCTTTCCTCAACCTGAGCCCGAACTCTGACCCCTCGCCTACCACGCTCCGGGCCGAAAGGTCTCCTCCCATTCCGCGCGCGAGATCCCGGCTGATTGCGAGGCCAAGTCCGGTTCCTTCGTGGTTGCTGCTCAGATTTCTCTCGAGCTGGACAAAGGGCTCGAATACGCTCGAGAGCTTGTCAGCCGGGATGCCATGGCCCGTGTCCTTGACGAGGACGAGAACCTCGTCGCCTTCTGCCGCGCAGTCGATCGAGATCGTTCCTCCCGGACCGGTGAACTTGATTGCATTGGAGAGGAGATTGAGCAGAATCTGGCGTGCCTTCTCCACATCCGCCTCGGCTTTCAGCTCGGAAGCGCACCCAGAATATCTGTAGGTCAGATTCTTGGCCCGGAGCTGCGGCGTTATGAGAGGCTCGATGTCGAGCAGCAGCGGATGCAGCGCGACGGTGGTCATCGCGAACTCGACATGCCCTGCTTCGAGTTTCGCGTAATTCAGAATGTCATTGATGAGGAGCAGAAGGTTCCGCTGACTCCGTTGAATGCGCTCGAGATCAGCCTGCTGGTCGGGGGTGAGTGTTCCGCGAATTCCCATGAGCAGAAGCTCCGCATAGCCCCCGATCGCATTGAGTGGCGTTCGGAGCTCGTGACTCATGACCGCGAGAAACTGTGTTTTCGCCTCGTTCGCCGCTTCGGCCGCCATCCGCGCTTCAAGCTCCGCCTGATGCAGTCGCGCGTTCTCGACCGCAAGTGCGGACCTTCGAGCGAGCTCCACGACGAATTCCAGATCAGCTTCACCGTACCGTCGTCCTGACTCCGCTGACACGATGGTTATCGCACCCAGAGTTCGATCCGCGTTGGAGAGTGGGACAATCATTGCCGACTTGATCCCGAGCTCACGGGAGATACGGAGATGCTCGTCATCCACCGCACGAGCCACGAGAAGCTCGTCGGGAACTTCGGGGTAAAGCTCCGGCTTTCCGGTCCGGATCACTTCGAGCACACCTGTCCCGGCCTTCGGGTCCGGCGGATACCGGCGATTCAGCTCGTGAGCCCATTTGACTTTTTCCGGATCCGTGTGTGCAACCGCGACCTGGACAGGCTCTCCATCATCGCCCATCACACTGATGGCACACCAGTCAGCAAACTGTGGAACAATGAGCTGCGCCACGGCCTTCAGTGTTGCCTCATAATCAGCGGACGACGCCAGCAGCTCGGTAGCTCTGTCGAGGTACCGGCTCGCCTCTTCTCTCTGCTTGCGCTCGGTGATGTCCTTCCACTGTGTGCCGAGCCCGCCGTCCGGCAAAGGATAGCAGTAAAGTTCCGACCAGCGCCCCTGCTCACGTGAGAAAGCCTCGAAGGACACGGGGGTTCTGGTGGCCGCCGCGTGACGCATCTTCGTTTCGATTTCCGTTCCCTTTAGTTCTGGCCAAAGGTCCCACAGGACCTCGCCAATTACTGCGTCGGTATCTCGAT
>DATAIM010000521.1:0-1732 GCA_036262655.1 Gemmatimonadaceae bacterium
GTTCTCGAGAGCGGCCCGAGTGACGATGCGCGCTCCAGGACTTCGTCCGATGGAACGACGTGCTCCCACGTGACGTCCCGCATGTCGCCGACCGGCATCAGCTCGATGAAGCGTACGTACCATGGATGGCTCAGCGTCAGACGGGCGAAATCGACTATCTCGTCGTCGTTGATTCCACGCATCACAACGACGTTGATCTTGATTGGTGTCAGCCCCGCCCGCTCCGCGGCTGTTGCTGCTGCAACCGGATCGAAAGCGAGCGTGCGGCGTGAGATTGCCGCGATGCGATCGGGACGGAGGGAGTCGGCGCTGATGTTGACTCGATCGAGCCCCGACGCTCTGAGCAGCGGAGCCA
The DNA here is from genome assembly GCA_036262655.1 of Gemmatimonadaceae bacterium. GTDB lineage: Bacteria > Gemmatimonadota > Gemmatimonadetes > Gemmatimonadales > Gemmatimonadaceae > UBA4720. The sequence goes on from DATAIM010000521.1 coordinate 356, forward strand.
GTTGCTGAAGCTTCAGCCCATTGGTGGAGAGCGCGATCTCCCGGATGGCCGGTATCGACCGCAACTGCCTGAAGAGAACGTCCAGATCCGGACGAATGGTGGGTTCACCACCCGTGATCCGGATTCGGGTGAGTCCTTCATGCGACAGCTCGCGCACTATGCCGGCAATCTCCTCATACGAAAGGATTTCCGATTTCGGCAGCCACTCGAGCCCTTCAGCCGGCATGCAGTAAAGGCATCGGAAGTTGCACTTGTCGGTGACGGAAATCCGCAAGTACTCGATCGTCCTTCCGAACTGGTCAGCCTGCCCTCTCATCGGCTCGCCTTCGCGCCGGCGTTTACCCATTCGCGGGCACCGTCAGTGTAGTGCTCCAGCTTCCAGATCGGCGCGCGCTGTTTTGTCTCGTCAACGATGTAGCGGAGCGCGTCCAGAGCCGCGGCACGGTGCGGGTGGCCAACAGCGACCGCGATCGAGGCGTCACGGACAGCAAGCCGTCCAATGCGATGGTGAATCGCCGCATCCGTGATTCCAAATCTCGCGCCGGCTTCCGTTAGTATCATGGCCATCTCACGCTCCGCCATTTCGCCATACGCGGAATATTCGATTTCCGTCACCGCGCGTCCATCGTTCGTCGCCCTGACGGTTCCGACAAAGACCGCCGTCGCGCCATTGCTGTCGGAAGCCACGGAAGATACGAGCGAGGCAACGTCAATCGCCTCCTGGGAAATACAGACATCCATCATCCACCTGCAACCGGGGGGATGATCGCAACTTCGTCGCCCTCCGAGAGACGCATTGTCGCTTGTGCGTAGGAGTAGTTCACCGCGACCAGGGGTGCGGGGGGCAAACGATCGGCTCCCGGGAGGCCTCGGACCGATCCCAGGACGTCGCCGACCGTGGACCCCTCGGCAAGAGTCATCTCCAGCGCATCGCGGCCGAGCGACTCCGCGTATGAGGCGAAAAAACGTACGGTGACGGTCATTGGAGGACCGCCTGAACGGCTAGTCTGCCTCTGAAAGCTCGGAGTCGTGGATCTCGGACATCTCGACGCCAGCGACTAACGCGCGAAGCTCTTTCGACGGCTTGAAGACGGGAACAGGGCGGGCGGATACTTCCACCGGTGAGCCGGTCCTCGGATTACGAGCCATCCGCGTCTTGCGCCGCCGGATCTTGAAAGTGCCGAAGCCGCGAACCTCGATGTTTTCCTGGTGCTGGAGCGACTCCTTGACCGCCTCGAGGAAAGCGTCGACAACCCTGGCGCAGTCCTTCTTTGAGATCATCGGTCCCGCGGTTCTGGAAATCTGGGCGGTGACTCTCTCGACCAGGTCTGCTTTAGTCATTGACTCCGCCTCTAGATTTTGACGCCCAGCTGCACC
>DATAIM010000522.1:0-3462 GCA_036262655.1 Gemmatimonadaceae bacterium
ACCTGCCGAGACTCGAGGGCGCGAAGGAGCTTGACCTGGATGTCGGTCGGCATCTCGGCCACTTCGTCGAGAAAGATCGTCCCGCCGTGCGCGAGCTCGAAGGCCCCCTGCTTCTCGTTCGTGCTTCCCGTGAATGCTCCCTTCTCGTGTCCGAACAGCTCGTTCTCGAGAATATCCTTCGGGAGCGCCGCACAATTTAGCGCAAAGAAAGGCCCGCGGGCCCGATCGCTCTTGGTGTGCAGCGCCCGCGCGACGAGCTCCTTCCCGGTCCCGGATTCACCGAGAATCATCACGCTCGCATTCGAGGAGGCCACCGCGTCGATAATCTGATAAACGGAGCGCATCTCCTCCGACTGCCCCGTCAGCTCGCCATAATGCGTCAGCCCCTCGAGCTTCGAGGAAAGCTCCCGGTTCCGTTCCTGCACGCTGAACTTCTCGAGCGCCTTCGGGATCAGTGCCTTGAGACGATTGAGCTTCTCGGCGTTGAGCGGCTTCTCGATATAATCGTAAGCTCCCTCGCGCATCGCCTGAACGGCAGAATCGACGGTTCCCTGGCCGGTGACGATGATGCACTCGGTGGGAATCGCGAGGCGCTGGAGCTCCTTGAGAAGCGCCAGACCATCCAGCTTGGGCATCTTGAGATCAGCGAGCACGACACCGAACTCGTCCGAGCTGAGCTGGTCGAGTGCCTTTTTCCCGTCAGGCGCGACAGCAACCTCATAGCCCTCGCCGCTGAGAATTGCGCTCAGCGCGTTCGTCATCGACAGCTCGTCGTCGGCAATCAGGATCTTCGCTTTAGTCATTCGATTCTTCGGTTTCTCCGGCTTTATCCAGGACTCTTAATATAACCGAGGCGTCTCTCATTTCGGCGGTAACAGCGGACCTTGCGGTGAACGGTCCGAGCGCCTTCACCGCGCGCACCGCCTCTTCTTCAGTCGATTCGATTCGAACCCCGTGACCCGGCTCGCCGTGAATCCTGAGCGCCCCGTCGGAGTCCACAGCGCTCAGGACGAGATGCAGTAACGCGATGCTACCCTCCGCAAGCCGCACGGATTCCTCGGACTGATCGACTGCCTGGGCAACGAAAGGCTGCACCTGGGGATCGAGCCGGTCAGAGCGACTCCGTACGACCTCGAGGCTCACCACGAGACCATTCAACGCGTTCCGGAGGTCGTGCCCGGCGGTGCGCGACAGCTCGAGCAGTACGGGCACCCACACGGGTGCGTCCCCATTTCCAGTCTCAGTCACTCAGGTCCGCATCATCCGGCGCAGCGGCGACAATCGACATTCCTTCATGGGGCTGCGGCCTGTGCTGCGTCACCGGCTTCACGCAGGTCGCGACAATAGCTGCTGTGTTCATGATCCCGAGCTGCGTGAAGAGAAATTCAAATTTCTCGTCGTACGCATCAGCAAGCTGGCGCTTCACGTTGTCGTCCAGATCCCAGAAACGGCGTTTGAACGGGCCCAGCGCCTTCTTCCGGGTCTTGTAGAAGAACTGCTCATCAGAGTCGGTGGGCTTGCGCTCCTCCTTCGCGTTGTCCGAGAGCCACGAATAGATCTCGTCGCGAAGGTCGCCCGGCAGCCGGTCGTAAAGCATCGACTGGAAATTCGTCGCGAGATGAATCTCGCACGTCTCGGTACCCGGGAAATTGTTGAACGCAGAATCCGGAAGAGTGGACGCACCGTGCTGAACAGCTCCGGCGAGTGAGTATTCTTCACGCGCCACCTTCGACAGAAGAGCGAGCGTGTTGAAGTCGATCTTGACGTCCGCGATCGAGCCATCTGCCAGAACCACCCCGCCGTGTGTCGTACCGGACTGCACGCTGATCTTGGAGAGCCCCGCAACGCCGGGCGCAACCTTCTCGAGTGTCCGGTTGAATCCCTGCATGTACGCGTGCAGCTCTTCGACAGTGCTGTTCTCTGTTCCTACTTCGCCGATCTCGCCGCCCAGTGAGATATCTATCCCGACCGGCTGGAGCTCGCGGACGAATGCGGCAAGACCTGCGGCCTGCTCGAAGTTTACGCGCTGCTGCTCCTCGAGGTTCGGCTTCGAAAGGTCGACCAGAGTCGAGGTATCGATGTCAATGTTGTAGAAGCCGGCGGCAATCGCTTCGCGCGCCAGCTGCTTCACGGCATCCACTTCAGTCACCCGATCGACGGCGAATTTTTTTGCGTTCACCTGGAAGTGGTCGCCCTGAATGAACAGCGGCCCGCGCCATCCCTCTCGGAGCGCCGCTGCCATTATCACCGCGACGTATTCAGCCGGCCGCTGGTCTGTGTATGCTATCTCCGACCGGGCGATCTCGCAGATGAAGGCACCTGCGTCGAGCTTTTTCGCGGTGCGAAATATGGAGCGCGCGGTGTCGTATGACATTCCCCGGACGTTGATCGCGGGAACCGTATATCCGCCGGTCTCGCCGCGTCCACGCGCCATATAGAGGTCGTGAATGGACGATGGAATTACCCCCAGAACCTGTCCAATCTCCCAGATCAGCCATCGGGCGTTGTCGCGGGCGTCCTGGTCTCCGAAAACAGCAGCGCGCACCAGTGCATCCATCTCCTGGGTGGCGATCGCATCTTCGCGGGTGACCGAAACGATCCCGTTTTCGACGCATACCGCGCCGTTCATCAGTTCTTCGAGCATAGTGCGGGAAACTCGCCGCGCAGCGCGGCGGTTGCAAGGGTTCTAGACTGTCCAGCGCGGATCGGCTGCCGGCAGGCTGTCCCATTCCCGTTTCGCCTCTTCGGCTCCGGGCCTGCCGAGGAGCGCGTACGCGAACTGCTTACCGAGCTCCACACCGGGCTGGTTGAATGCGTCGACACCGTACAGCTGGCCCGCGTACGCAGTGGCGATCTCGAAAAACATGATCAGACCGCCGACGTGCCATTCATCGACGCGGTCAATGTATATGGTCAGGTTTGGCCGTTTTCGTTTTGCAAGCGCACCGGCGGTCGCCCGCTGCTCTATCGCGATGAGCTCGCCGAGGGAATGACCTCCCAGATAGCCCAGCTCCTTTACATTAGCGAATCCGTGCGGGATCGTGAGGTCCGTCTTCCGCTCGTCCACCGCGAGAAATGTCACGACCTTGTCGCGCGGCCCTTCCATGAAGAGCTGAACCTGGCTGTGCTGATCGGTCGCGCCAAGTGCGGCGAGAGGAGTCTGCCCGACGGAATTCCCGTCAGGCTTGTTCTTGCCAAGGCTTTCCGCCCAAAGCTGGACGAACCACCCGGCGAAGTCACGGAGGGGATCGGAGTAGGGCATCATCACGTTGATGACCTTGCCGTACCGTGTATCCGCCATCCACTGGAGCGTAGCGTAAACTCCCGCCGGATTTTCGTTGAGCGTCGAGGTGTCGCACCTCGCAGCCATTTGGGCGGCACCCGAAAGCAGCTGAGCTATGTCGATCCCTATCAAGGCTGCGGGCAACGTCCCTACCGGAGTCAGTACGCTGAACCTCCCAC
>DATAIM010000523.1:0-1828 GCA_036262655.1 Gemmatimonadaceae bacterium
AGCTGTTCGGCCATGAGAAGGGCGCGTTCACTGGATCAATCAACGAGAAAGCCGGCGCGTTCGAGATGGCTCACGGGGGAACGATTTTCCTCGATGAAGTCGCGGAGATGGCGACCGACATCCAGGTGAAGCTCCTTCGCGCGATCGAGACCCGCAGCATTCGCAGGCTTGGCGGAAAGAAGGAGATCGCTGTCGATATCCGCATTGTCGCCGCGACCAATCGTGACCTTCAGAAGGCTCTCGCTGAGAACGACCTCAGAGAGGATCTCTACTATCGGCTCGCTGTCGTGGAGGTTTTTCTTCCGCCTCTCCGGGATCGCGCTGGAGACATCAAGCTTCTCGCGAACGAGTTCCTGACGAGGTTCTCGCAGCAGAACGGAAAGAAGATCAAGGGATTCGACGAAGCGGCGTGGGAGTGGATACTCTCGCACAACTGGCCGGGTAACGTCCGCGAGCTCAAGAACGCCGTGGAGCGTGCAGTGATCATGACGAAGGCGGACGTGATTACATCGGCCGACATCATGCCGCGCCACGTCAGGATGAGCGGCGAGTTCCCGGCGACGATTACGATGCCCGCTGGCGCGTCTCTCGCTGATACGAGAAAGCAGCTGGTGTTGAGGACGTTCGCATCGACGAGCGGGGACGTGCTGAAAACCGGGAAGATCGTCGGCATCTCGGCGGATGAGGTCAAAACCGAGATCTCCGCCCTGCTGCATCTTCCGACGAACGGCGATCGGCCCCATCCGCAGCTGGCGGCAGTTGGCGCGAAGGCGGCAGCGCCGCGCAGTGCGGCGCCCGCGACGAAAGCAAAGGTCAAGAAGAAGTAACCTACGGAGGAAGTAACAGAAGATGTCTGACTACGACTGGGACGACGACGAGCCGATCGTCGTGATCGAGCGAAGCGAGCCGGGGGTTGGTGCGTTTGTAGCCGGTATTGCCATCGGGGCGGGGCTGGCTCTCCTGTTCGCTCCACGGACAGGTGAAGAGACGAGGCGGGATCTCCAGCGTCGGGCACGACGCGTGGGTGACCAGGCCCAGGAGCTGGTGAGCGAGCTCACCGACACCGTCAGCCAGAAGATTCAGGTAGCGAGGGAAACCGTCGAGAACCGGATCGACTCCACTCGCCAGGCGGTTGATCTCAAGCGTCGGCAGGTCAGCAATGCCGTCGACGCCGGACGTGCCGCGGCGCAGCAGGCGCGCGTGGAGCTGGAGCAGCGCATCGCGGAAACGAAGGCAGCGTATAAAGAGACCTAGTGCCCAAACGGCCGCTCCATAGCAGGATCGGCTGGACCCTCCGCGACTACGCCAAGCGCGTCTGGGACAACAGCGGGGAAGACAACGTCTTTTTTCTGGCCGGGGGAATTGCCTTCAACATTCTCCTGGCCGCTGTTCCGTTCGTCCTCCTCTTCGCGACCGGTCTTGCTTATCTCCTCAACCAGTCCGCTGAAGCCTCTTCGCTCGAAATCAGCGAGATGGTGTACCGCCTTTTACCGGCGGGCAGTGGTGGCGACAAGTCTCCAATCGGCACGATCCTCGTCGACATCATCAAGTCACGGCAGGCAATCGGGATTTACAGCGTCGTCGGCTTTATCTGGTTCTCGACGCGCCTGTTCGGCTCGCTCCGGAGCGTGCTGGCGCAGATCTTCGACATCGACGCCGACCGCGGAATCATTGCCGGAAAGATTTTCGACATTCAGATAACGATCGTCTCGTCGCTTCTGCTTGTGGCGTACACTGCACTCAATACCTATCTCGCGCTTGCGACAACCAGAGGGCTGCTCGTCCTCGGAGAGCTGGGCTTGCGGAAAGACATGATGGGTGCGCTCGA
>DATAIM010000524.1:0-3108 GCA_036262655.1 Gemmatimonadaceae bacterium
CTCCACATCCGCCTAGAAACAAGTTGGAACCGGCTCCAGATGACGAAATCGGGATCATCGAGCGTGGGTCGTCTGATTATCCCGAGGCGCTGCTCGACCTCCCCTCACCTCCGGCACAGCTGTACCTCCTCGGCGATGGTAAGATGTTGGAGCGGCCAATGATCGCGATCGTCGGCACTCGTGATGCGACTCCTTACGGCCTTCGCACTGCGAGGACCATCGCTTCCGCGCTGTCGCGGGCGGGAGTGACGATCGTGAGCGGACTTGCCCGGGGGATCGATTCCGCGGTTCACCACGCTGCTCTCGAGCATCCCGCTGGAACGGTTGCGGTAATGGGAACGGGAGTCGATGTTCCTTATCCAGTCGGCCACCGCGAGCTGCACCGCGCCATTGCTGCATCAGGCCTCGTGGTGTCCGAGAATGGAAGCGGAAAAGCCGCCACGCAGGGGGCTTTTCCGCGCAGGAACAGGATCATCGCCGCGCTCGCCCGTGCTACCATAGTTATCGAAGCCGGGCATCGGAGCGGCGCTCTCAACACCGCGACTCACGCAATGAACATCGACCGCCCAGTCGCAGCGGTGCCTGGTCCGATCGATTCGCCGCAGAGCGCCGGCGCCAACCAGCTCATAAGGGACGGCGCAATTGTCATCGCGTCGGTAGAGGATGCACTCGCCCTTGCCGGGGTCCAGGCGGTGAGCCAACCCGAACCGATCCAATTGCCTGAAGTAGAAGCTCGTGTCTGGGCCGCCCTTGGAGGAGCAGTGCACCGAATGGATTCTCTGGCGGCCGCTTCCGGACTGACGGCGCGGGAATGCATGGGTGTCATCACGTCTCTGGAATTGCGCGGTATGGTCGAATGCCTTGTCTCCGGAGAAATTCGACGCCGCTAGCTGCGGGTCAGGAGGTCTCCCGGCAGCTTTATATTGAGACGTGAACCCCCATCACCTTTACGTGCACGTCCCATTTTGCGCGCGGCGCTGCTCGTACTGTGATTTCTCGATTGCGGTGCGCCGCAACGTTCCGATAGCCGATTACCTCGCAGGCGTCAGGCGCGAATTGCAGCTTAACCTCGCGGGAGCCCCCCGCTTCGCGCTCCGCTCCGTTTACATGGGTGGGGGAACTCCCTCGAGGCTCGGTCCTGACGGAGTTCAGGGGCTGGTCGCCGTGGTCGGGGAGTTTTTTGATATTGCAGATGGGGCCGAGGTAACCCTCGAGGCGAATCCCGATGACGTGACAGTGAATGTCGCGCGCAGGTGGGCGGATTCCGGCATAAATCGCGTCTCGCTCGGAATCCAGAGCTTCGACGATTCCGTTCTCGCGTGGATGCACCGCACACATGATGCAGCCCAGGCAAGAGCAGCATTTTCGGCGCTTCGAGCGGCACGGATCGACAACATATCGGTGGACCTCATCTTCGCCCTGCCACAGGAGATCGATCGATCGTGGAAGGCGGATCTCGAGGCCGCTCTCCTGCTCCACCCCGATCACATCTCGCTTTATGGCCTCACGATCGAACGCGCGACGCCCCTTGCCCGGTGGGAGCAAAGGGGATCGGTCGCCGCGGCCACTGAGGAATCATACGCAGCGGATTTTCTCCTCGCGGACGAGATGGCCTCAGCCGCCGGATTTACGCACTACGAGGTCTCAAATTTCGCATTGCCGGGCCGCGAGTCCCGCCACAACTCCGCCTATTGGACAGGTGCTGAATATCTCGGTATTGGTCCGTCTGCTCATTCATACGATGGAGAGTGCCGGTCATGGAATGTCGCACCGTACGCGGAGTGGCTGGCAAGGCTTTCGGACGGGCGCGGTGTAGTAGAGGGAACCGAGCGGCTCGACCGCGCGAATGTACGGGCTGAGCGCGTTTATCTCGGGCTCCGTACGAAAACCGGGTTCACCGCGTCGGCGGCGGATCTCGCACACGCGAAGCGTTGGAGTGATGCTGGATGGGCGGAAATAACCGGATCGACGATTCGTCTCACTCCCGAAGGCTGGCTGCGCCTCGACTCCCTTGCCGCCGGGTTGACAGGTCTTTGAAAGTCTCACTACGTTTTCGCTCATGCCGTTTCCCGAGCTGACCGAGAGAGAGCGTCGGGTGCTGGAGGCGGTCATCCAATCCTACGTCGAGACCGCGCAGCCAGCGGGGTCCAACGCCATCGCCCGGCGCTTTGGACTTGGCGTCTCTCCAGCAACCATTCGCAACACGATGAGCGACCTCGAGGAAAAGGGGTTGCTTTACCACCCGCATACGTCTGCGGGCCGGGTGCCGACGGATGTCGCGTACCGTATCTACGTCGATTCGCTTCTGCCGCTCCCCTCGATCAGCTTGCGTGAGCAGGATCAGCTCAGCGCCCAGATTGCTACCGGCGGTTCGGCCGTCGACGCCGTTCTCCGTCGCGCAGCGCAAAGTCTTGGGGTCATCACGCAGGAGCTTGGAGTAGCCCTCGGGCCTCAGCTCGACGACAGCGTTCTGCAGCGACTCGATCTTGTCCGTCTCTCGTCCGAGCGAATCCTCGTCGCGCTCACTCTTTCCGGCGGCGCTGTCCGAACAATATTCGTCGAGGCACGCGGAGACATTCCCGATGCGGCGATCGTCGAGGTCACCCGCGTTCTCAACGAGAGAATATCGGGTCTTACACTTCGCGAGCTGCGCGTTTCTGTGGGGGACCGTCTTCGCGACACCGGTCCGACTGCCGGAGCTGTCGAGCTCCTCAACGTGTTCATAGAGGAGGGCGGGCAACTGTTCGAGTCCGCCCTGCAGGGCGAAGCAACCGTGCTGCTCGGCCAGCCGTCGCTTCTTGCCGGTCAGCCAGAGTTCGCTACAGTGGACAACATGCGAAAGCTTGTCGCGCTGACCGAGACGCGCGAGCATCTCGCCGATCTGCTCCGGCGGCGCAGTGACAGGCCCGGTATTACAATCAGTATCGGAAATGAGCACCAGGATCCCGCGCTGGAGAACTTCACAATCGTCACGGCCCAATACCGGTCGGGCGCGGTAACCGGCGTAATCGGCGTCATAGGGCCTACAAGGATGCCATACGAGAAAGTGATCTCACTGGTCACCCATACGTCGCGCCTTCTAACTGACCTTCTGGAGTAGCAAAGCGA
>DATAIM010000525.1:0-5279 GCA_036262655.1 Gemmatimonadaceae bacterium
CGATCGAAGTGTACAGGGGCCGACACCCCGCCGAGCGTAACCTCGGCATCTTCGCTCTGTATGTCATGTTCTTTCCCCAGCTCGTAGCGGGACCGATCGAGCGTCCGCAAAACCTGCTGCACCAGTTCTACGAAAAGCACTACGTCGAGTACGAGCGGGTGACGAGCGGGTTGCGGCGAATGGCGATGGGATTGTTCATGAAAGTGGTAATCGCGGACCGGCTCGCCCGCTACGTGAACGTGGTCTACAACGATCCTGGAGGCTTCGAAGGGCTCTCTCTGGTTGTCGCGACCGTGTTCTTCGCTTTCCAGATATACTGCGATTTCGCCGGATATTCACTCATGGCAATCGGGTCTGCAGAGGTGATGGGCTTCAGGTTGATGACGAACTTCGACCGTCCGTACCTGTCGAGATCGATCAGCGAGTTCTGGAGCAGGTGGCACATATCTCTGTCGTCCTGGTTTCGCGACTACGTCTACATTCCGCTTGGCGGCAACCGTGCAACTCGGCCGCGCTGGTACTTCAATCTGTTCGTCACTTTTCTCCTCAGCGGACTATGGCACGGGGCGAACTGGACGTTCGTGATCTGGGGCGCGCTGAACGGTTTCTACCTCATCTTCTCTCTCGTTACGCGGCGGGAGAGGGAAGCATTCAACCGCCTGACCGGACTTTCATCGCACCCGGTCCTCCACGCTGCCCTCGGTGTCATGATCACGTTCTCCCTCACGTGCCTCGCCTGGATATTCTTCCGTGCGGATACACTCGGAGACGCGCTTCACATTCTGTCGGCGGCACTCGTCAGGCCGACGGCACATCAGATCGTCCCGGACGCGATCCGCGCTGAGGGAATCTCCAAGCTCGAGGTGCTGTACTGTTTTCTGCTGATTGCGGGTCTCATGATTTTCGAGGCCATCTCGACGCGGATCAATGTCCTTCGCCAGTTCCGGCTTCAGCCGGCGTGGGTCCGCTGGCCTGTGTACTACGCGACATGCATGGCGATCTGGCTGCTCGGCATAGGTACCGAGGCGAAAGCGTTCATCTACTTCCAGTTCTGATGGGCGGCCGAGACGTCCGCAAGCTTGTCGCCCGGCTCGCAGCACTCACGGCGGCGATCCTTCTGACGGGCCTTCTCATCGGCCAGTACGACACGCGGCCTTCGGAGGACAACTACCTCGCAGCCGTGCTTGAAAAAGACCGCCTGATACGCAACACGCCTTCCCCGAAAATCATTCTCGTCGGCGGCTCGAACCTCGCATTCGGCATCGATTCGCGCGCCCTGCAGGACTCTCTCGGAATGCGCGTCGTCAACATGGGCCTTTATGCCAAGCTCGGTCTGCGCTACATGCTCGCCCAGGCTCGACCATACATAAACGCCGGCGACGTCGTCATCGTTGTGCCGGAGTACGACCAGTTCTACGGTAATTTCGCGAACGGCGACAACACACTGAACACGGCGCTCCTGTATGCGCCCGCCGATCGTATCCCTGACTTCGTCCGGTCATATTCGATCGTTGACGTCCTGCTCAGACCACGAGTAGAGAACGCCCGGCGCTCGTTTCTTCGCGCGGCTGCCGCTGCGGCGGGCAGGGAGCAGGATTTCTTTCCGAGAGACACCAACCCGGTCTACAACAGGCGGTCGTTCAACGCGTTCGGTGACGTCGTCAGCCATCAGGGGAAAAAAGGGCTCGACCCCGATTCGATCTTCGTCAAGCCACTGCCGCCGCTGAAAGATCTGAACGAGCGCACACTGAAAGACCTGGAGATGATTCAGGAGCGCGCGAGGGAGCGAAAGGCGCACGCGTACTTCATGTTTCCTTCGTACATCGACCGGTCGTACACGATCAATGTTTCCGCCATTGACTCGCTCCGGCGCACGATCGCGGAGGGAACCCGAATGTCGGTCATCGGTTCCCCCGCCGACTTTGTATATCCCGGAAAATATTTCTTCGACACCCGTTATCACCTCACCTGGGAAGGGCGGGCGCTGCGGACTCGGAAGATGATCGCGCTTTTGAGAACGACTGGGACGAAGGATGGATGGCTTTCACCTCCCTCCGATAAACCGGGGCCTTCGGCGAAAAGAGATTGAACCGGATGATGTGCCAGAACGCGGCTAGGCCGTCGGTCCACCGGATCTTTTTTCCTTCCGCGTACGTCCGGCCGCTATAGCTGATCGGAACCTCATAGATCCGCGCCCGCGACTGAGCGAGGCGCGCCGTGAGCTCCGGCTCGAAGCCGAAACGGTCCGAGGTCAGCGGAAGGCTCTTCATCAGATCCGTACGCACCATCTTGTAGCACGTCTCCATGTCGGAGATGTTGAGGTTCGTCAGCATATTCGAGAGGGTCGTCAGGCCCCAGTTGCCCAGGCTGTGCCAGTAGTACAGCACGCGCGCGACGTCGCCCTTGAAGCGGCTTCCGAATACAGCGTCGGCACGTCCATCCTCGATCGGGCCGAGCAAACGCTGGAGGTCGTTCGGATCGTACTCTAGGTCAGCGTCCTGGATAACGACAACATCTCCCGCGGCCCGCGCCAACGCAGATCGCACAGCCGCGCCCTTGCCCCTGTTGGTGTCGTGAAGCACCAGTGCGTCGATCGCGCCTTGCGCCTCGAGGGAACTCAGCGTGGAACGCGTCCCATCGGTCGAACAGTCGTCGACACAGATTATCTCCATGTCGATCGGCAGCGAGCGGATTCTATCGATTGCGTCGGCAATGGTTGCCTGCTCGTTGTATACAGGCACCAGAATCGAGACTTTCAGGGAGGGATGTGGCTCGGTCATGATTATGCTTTTGTCGCGATAGCTACCAGGCTTGCCCCGATGGGTGGCCGCACGAGTGACTCGACGCGCGACAGCCAGGGGACGACGAGCCGATCATAGGCCTTCGTCTCTGCGGGCGCAATGTGCGTTTTCTTCATGATACGTCCGGCCCAGAACCATGCCGCAATCCCCGGAAGGTTCATGTACGATATGCGCGTCACCTTCCATCCGGCCGACGTAATCACTCGCCTGAGACTCGCTCGCGTATACCGCCGCTCATGCTCGAACGCCTTGTCGAGCGAGCCGAAGATCACTGGCAGGGCGGGGACGAAAAGGAGGAGTGCGCCGCCCGCCGAAGTGACCTGATACGCCTGCTTGACGAACGTCTCATGATCCGCAATGTGCTCCATCACATTGACCGCGACGATTGCGCTCGCGCTCAACGAGCGGTAGTGATCGCCGAGGTAACCCTTGAGGACGCGCACGCGGCGATCACCCGCGAACCGCCGCTGCAGCGTGGGGAACGTGTTGTCGGCGGGTTCGATTGCGACGAGCTCCTTCACGCGCCGAACACTCAGCAGGAATTCGGAAAATGTCCCGATGCCCGCGCCGACTTCGACTACGGTCTCGCCAAGATGTGGCTCGAACTGCCGGAGGACCCACGCATAGTAGTTCTTCGCCTCCGCAAGAGAGTCGAGCTCTGTCCCTGAATAGTTGAAGCTCGCACCTTGAGGAGTCAGCGGCATTCACCTGCAGAAGCTGCGTAGTTGATCTATGCCCGTCGAATGCTCTCCAGGCTGCCGCGCGGCTCGTCTTCGTGAGTGCTGCTGCCATGCGGATGAAAGTCCGGGACGAGCGTCTGGAGGAGCTTCCGGATCTCGTCCTCCGGACGTCCGGCATCAGTCGAACGGGTCAGCGTATCGATCTTTTTTATTGTCCCGTCAGCGAGCAGCCCGTTACGGGCGCGCAGAACTTTCGGGTGATCGGTGGGAAGCACGTTCTCCGCCGTGAAGAACATCTCCTCATAGAGTTTCTCGCCCGGGCGGACGCCAGTGAACTTGATCTCGATGTCCGCTCCAACTTCGAGCCCGGATAGCCGGATCAGGTCGGTTGCGATGTCGACCACCCGGATCTGCTCGCCCATGTCGAGGACAAACACCTCGCCACCCCGGCCCAGTGCGCCGGCTTGGAGGACGAGCTGCACGGCCTCGGGAATGGTCATGAAATAGCGACGCATCTCGGGGTGGGTCACAGTGACCGGACCACCCGCGCGGATCTGCCGCAGGAACGTTGGAACAACCGACCCACGGCTTCCAAGGACATTCCCGAATCTGACAGAGACGAAATTCCGGTGGTGCTTTGTTGCCGCGTGCTGCACGAGCTGCTCGGCGATCCGCTTCGTCGCTCCCATCACGCTGGTAGGACGAACTGCCTTGTCCGTCGAGATCAGCACAAAGTGCTGAACGTTCACCTCGATTGCGGCGTCGACGACGTTGCGTGTACCGGCGACATTGTTCGTCACCGCCTCGAGGACGTTGTCCTCCATCAGAGGGACGTGCTTGTGCGCTGCGGCGTGGAACACCGCATGTGGCCGATACTGCTGAAACACGTAATGAATTCGCGCCCGGTCCCTGACATCCGCTATGACAGGTATGATCTCGACATCGGGGAAGCTCAGCGAGAGCTCCTGGAAAATGTCGAAGATCGAGTTCTCGCCGTGGCCGAGGAGGATCAGGCGCGAAGGTGCGAGCCGCGCCAGTTGCCGGCAGAGCTCGCTCCCGATCGACCCGCCTGCGCCCGTGATAAGTACGGTCTCACTGGTGGCCAGCTCCGCTACTGCTGCGAGGTCTGTCTCGACTGCGTCGCGGCGAAGAAGATCCTGAATCTCGACTTCACGAAGCCCGGTCGCGTTGCCCTGCCTGGAGATAATCTCGGGAAGACTCGGTACGGTGCGCGTTGGAATGCCGCAGCTCAAAGCCGCGCGCACAACCTGTCGAATGACGGTGCCGGGGGCCGACGGCATTGCGATGATGATCTCCGCGACTCCAAACCGCTCGACGATCTCGGGGATGTGCGCTAGTGGTCCGAACACGGGCAGGCCTGCGAGCATGTGGCCATGCTTCGTCGCGTCCGAATCCACAAACCCGATTGGCTCGAGACCGAGCTGCGTCGTCGCGAAGAGCTCTCTCACTACAAGCTTCCCGGCGTCGCCCGCTCCGGCAATCAGGACGCGCTTGCCGTGGTCGTCCTTCCGCCGTCGTGTGTAGCCAGCCCGGTGGATCCGTGCGAGGAGGCGCGGGAGCGCGATGAGCGCGCCGGTGAGGAAGGTGTCTATGAAGACGACTGAAAAGGGAACGCGTGTGGCCGTCAGTCCGGAAAACGGCAGGACGAGCAGGCCGATAACGGCGCAAGCGGCGCCGCCCCCGGCAGCGGCAACGAGGATCGGCTTCAGCTCACCGACGCTCGCGTGCCGCCAGAGCCGCCGGTACATGCCGGCGAGAAAGAAGATGAAGAGTCGAG
>DATAIM010000526.1:0-2460 GCA_036262655.1 Gemmatimonadaceae bacterium
TATGCAATCCACGCAACGAGCGAGCTGCCGGTTGCCATCCACAGGGCCTGCTGCGAAATCGACGGAAGCTCGATCTTCCGCTTGAGAACGCTCGACATCGCGCGGCCAAGTGCCGGAAGCATGACAGGAATCGCGGCGAGAAGAAGAAGGATGCTCGCTGCCGTCGCAACCGCGATCACGGGATGTTCGACCGAGCGCGCGCCGCTAAGAAGCACCACCCCGATGCCGGCAGCTACACTGACAAGCTGCGTCACGACGGAGGATCCTGCGGCGACAGCCGGAGATACCTGGCTGTTGCGCGCCATCACTGTCATCGCTGCGATCGACCACACCTTTCCGGGAACGTATTTCCCGAGATTTGAGACGACCCAGATACGCGCAGCATCGCCGAACGACAAGCGCTCGCCCGACGCCCTGAGTATCAGGCGCCACGTTTCTATCAACAGCGCATACGTCGCGATGACGATGACGGTTGCAATCCCGATCCAGCCCCACGCCGGACGAATGCTTGCGATTTTCTCGGCAGCGTTTGCCCACTGACCTCGCAGTGCCCGTATCGCGAACCAGACAACGGCCGCGGCGAAAATCCATTGCGCCGCGAGGAACAGACTACGTCGGGCGGTCGGCAAGCACTTGACGGTAGATATTCGCGTAACGCCGTGCGGCTGACTCAGGCGCGAACGCCGAGAGTGCGAACAGGCGGCCCGCGCGGCCGAGATTTGATGCGTGCTCAGGCGACGCAAGGACGTCATCCAGCGCCGAGGCGAGCTCGGCCGTGTCACCGGGTGTCACCAGAACGCCAGTTGTGCCGTTCTGAATTACGTCGGTCAAACCGCCCGACCGGAATGCGACCACCGGCGTCTCGCACAGCAAGGCTTCGGCAGCGACGAGGCCCAGACCTTCATCCGTCGATGGAACCACAACGGCCGTCGCAGACTGGTAGCGCCGAAGCAGCTGATCCTGAGTCAGCTGTCCATGCCAGACAATCCTGTCACTGACTCCCAGTTGGGACGCGAGAAGCTTCAGTTCAGAGCCACGCGCGCCCTCGCCGACGACATCCAGCATTGCAGGACGCGTCATCGCGGCGAACGCACGGACGAGCTGATCGAGGCCTTTCTGACGATTGAGACGACCCGCGAAGAGAAATCGAGCGGGCTCCCGCATCCCGTGCGCCCGCATGAACCTGTTCGTGGACACTGGCATCGGTGCGACCTCGGGCCGGGGCACGGACACGAGCGTGGAAACCTCGGACACAAGCCACGAGGACACCGTCGTGACCCGACTCGAGTGCTTGAGAACGCTCCTCAGGAGAGGCCGGCTCATGCTGATTTTTTTTGCGAGGCGGACATCAGTCCCGTGCAGCGTCGTGACGAGAGGCTTGTCTGCAAGACTCGAAAGCCACCTTCCTACGACTCCACTTGGAAACCACCAGTGCGCATGGACGATGTCAGGCTCGAAACTTCGTCTCGCGCCAACCGCGCGTACGAAATCAGAGCCGAAGTACCCGACGAGCGCGAGACGGGCGCTCCATGACGAAGCGACATCCTGCGCCATGTTGCCTGTATAGGCCAGCTTCTCGTACCGGCGTGGTGCGTACCGGAATCGCTCGACAGAAATGCCCTCCATTTCATCTTCCGTCGGCCATCCCTCAGCTGCAGGTGCTACCACATGGACCTGCACGTCTTCGCCGCGAAGAGCAACCGCCAGTCTGAGCAGGAATGATCCGGGCGCGTCCCCTAAAAAGCGCGGGAACGAGTGCGTAAGAAAAAGGACTTTCACTTTCGTCAGTGAACGCCTGAGGTTTCCCGCGTGTGAGCCAGCTCCTCGATGCGTGCGCGAAGCTCACGCATCTCGGCCCGCTGCGCGGCCACGAGCTCGCCGATGAAACCGGTCGAAAAGAATACGCTGCCCAGAATCAGACATGTCTGAATCAGGGTCCACACGGCACGTATTCCCTCGCCCGCTATCGCGAGCCAGACAAGGGCGGCGACGCCCGCAATGACGCCGATCACGAACAGTGCTGCGCCAAGCATTCCGAAAAGGAGAAGCGGTTTCTTCGCGAACCTGAGCTCGAACCAGACGGCAACCATGTCGATGACACCGACCGGGATGCGGCCGATTCCGAATTTCGATCTGCCCGCATGCCGCGGATATAACGGGACGGGAATCTCCGAAACTGTAAATCCCTGCGCCACAGCCATCACGATCATGTAGCGGTGCCAATCCGGGCGCGCCGGCAGCGAATCCATCACTTCGCGCCGGTACGCCTTCACGGAGTTCAGGTCGCGCACCGGTACCTTGAACAGTGACCTGCTGAGGCGGTTGTATATACCCGAGACGAAGGCCTTTTCGTAATCGCCCTGTTTGTATCCCGTGACAATGTCCGTCTCGCCCGCGATGATCGGTGCGACCAGGCGCGGAATATCTGCCGGCTTGTACTGGAGGTCCGCGGGATAGAAC
>DATAIM010000527.1:0-3825 GCA_036262655.1 Gemmatimonadaceae bacterium
TCGCTTGGACTCCATCTGGATCTGGGGGAGTGGCGTTTTGAAGATGGCGGCTGGCTGCCGAATTATGAGCGCGCTCCCCTCGGCGATGCCTGGCTGCTTGAGGCCGAGGTTACAGCTCAGCTCGAGAGATTTGTCTCGATAGTCGGGCGAAAGCCGACTCATCTTGATTCGCATCAGCATGCACATCACAACGAGCCCCTGCGGTCCGTGGTTCTCGCGAAAGCGGCGCAGCTCGGTGTTCCGGTCCGACATTTTACTCCCTCGATACGCTACCTCGGCGATTTTTACGGGCAGGACGAGGTCGGCAATTCATATCCCGAGCGTGTCAGTGCAGAGTTCCTACGTGCTGTGGTGGGGACGATCACCGAAGGGATTACGGAGCTTTGCTGCCATCCGGCGTTGATCGTCGACTTCGAAGGGGCCTACGCCTCGGAGAGGGTGGCGGAGATGAACGCCCTTTGTACCGCAGACGTCCTTTCGGACGTGCAAGACCTTGGTATCGAGCTTATTTCGTTCGAGGCGGTTGCGACTCAACCTCAGGCGTAAGCGCAGACTCCTCGAAGTCGAAACGCTTTACAACCCCAATGTTTCCAGCAGCGGCCGCAGGACGACGTCGGATCGAAAATATTCCTCGGCTATATTCCTTGCTGCGTTGCTGTGTCGCTCGTAATCGCCGGCAATGGCCTCGAAGGCCTGCAGGATGTCGTCCTTCGTCGAGAATGCGAACAGCCCTTCACCCGTCGGCAAAGCTGTTCCGAAACCCGTGTCCTGTGTGATAACGGGTCGTCCGGCTGCGAGATAGCATGCACTTCTCTCGCTGAACCATCCGCTGCGCAGCCGCACATTCAGATCGCGCGCAACCGTGAACTCTCCGCTCGAGTCGCAGATGTAATTTCGGTATTTCCATGGGTCAGTGGTGAAGGCGCTTCCATCGACAACCGACCACCCGTTCGCTTTCAGTATTGACCGCGCGTCGCGCGGGACCGAGAACGCTGCCACGGTTGCTCCTCCTGCGTCGCCGTCTGTCTGACTGGCCGCGCTGAGGTTCGTCGCCAGCTCTACCGGCTGCGCAATCTCGAGCGGAATGTCGATGAACTTCAGGAACTCGTGGTGTTTGCTCCAGAGATAAGTCTCTCCCATGAACTCGACTTCACGACCTTTCTGCACCCAGTTGCCGACAGTGGTGAACTCCTTCCTCGCAGGTGGCCCTGATTGCCACATGTCCATCAATACAGGCTGGCGTGTGGTCGCTCGCTGGCGTAGCAGTGGAGGAACAGGACAGTCAGGCCGTCCGATGTTCTCGCCGTAAGTGACTGCGTCGTGATGCTCGGCGACGACCTCGAGCGTCTCACGATCATTGTTCAGATACGCGAGCTCGCGATAAACGGGGTCAGTGCCGTACAGCACCAGGCGCCGGACCTTCAGCTGCTCCTGATCCACGCGCGTTGCGCCCGCAATGTTGAATACGGCGTCGGCAGAAGCGAGAAGCTCTTCTGCTCGTGACGCCTCTATTCCAAACCATGCCTTGTCGGAGTAACTGCGCCGGTAAGCCCACCGTCCTGCGAACCCGAAACGTTCAGCGACTTTGGCGAGGTAGGGTACCGCGTATTCCGAGTCGCACGCCTTGCACTGCCGCAGTGGATCGTACGGCCAGTCTGATGTGGTCTCGAAGTAGTACACATCGTGGCCTAGTCGTTTCAACCCTGCGGCGATCTGCATCGTCATCCACGCCATGCCTGCAAAGGCGTCAGAAGCGAGAGTACCAAGTACGATCAGTCGCGCCAAGCAGCTGCCGGCAGAGGGTGACGCGGCGAATTCCACCGCCCGCGTTTCGTCCCGTCAGGCAAGTTCGCGGAGCTTCTGATAATCGATCTTGTCGGTAGATGTCTTTGGCAGCGATTCGGGGAAGATGAACCGATCAGGGATCATGTATGCGGGCAGCTGTTCGGTGCAGAAGCGCTTCATCTCCACCAGAGACGGTCTCGATCCGTCCGCCATTGTAATGAACGCATTCACGATCACTCCTTTCTCGTCGGTGGAAACCGACGTCACGGCAGCCTCGGTCACGCGCGGATGGCGGTACAGCGCGGCTTCGATTTCGCCAAGCTCCACTCTGTAGCCGCGACGCTTCACCATCCTGTCGCGCCTGCCGACGAAGATGTAACCGTCGTTCGGTGATTCCGTGACGACGTCGCCTGTTCTGTACCAGCGGACGCCGGTGGAATCTACGAGAAAAGCTTTCGCCGAACGCTCCGGAAGATTCCAGTATTCACGCATGACAGAACCCCCGGTGATTACGAGCTCGCCCTGCTCCGATGGAGATACTTCAGCGTCATCCTCGTCGACCACCATTGCGCGATCGTCGGAGCACACGAAACCGATTGGAAAGGGCTCTGTGCGATCATCCGGGAACTTTTGCGGAATCTCATAGTAGGTGCAGACATTCGTCTCGGTCGGGCCGTACAGATTGAAATACCGCGGGCCGTTCCAGTGTTTTTTCAGCGCCCGGAGGTGTTTCACCGGAAAGACCTCTCCGGCAAAAAGCACGAGTCGGAGCGCCGGGAACTCCAGCTTTTCGAGCTTGCCATACTCTGTGAGCAGTCGAAGTATCGACGGCGTCGAATACCAGACGGAGATCCTTCGGTCGGCAATCGCTGGAGCGAGGCGAAGCGGCTGCTTTCCGAGATCCTCGCCGATCAGCACGAGCGTCGCACCGTGCTTCAGCGGAACGTAGATGTCGAGGATCGAAAGATCGAAGTGAAACGGTGCATGCGATGAGAACCGATCAGCGGTAGTCGGTGAAAAAATCGCGGAGCACCAGTCGATGAAGCTCAGCGCGCTTCGGTGCGTGTGCACAACGCCTTTGGGTTTGCCCGTAGAACCCGACGTGTAGAGAATGTATGCCACCTCGTCGATGGTCGCGCTGCTGGAGTCAACCGCCGTTTCAGCAGACCTCTCCGGACCTATCAGCTTGAGCCCGCGATCAAGATCTTCGAGAACTGCCAGCGGCGGACCGTCCCATGCGGCCATTAGACCTTCCACGAGGTCGGACGCCACGACAGCCATTGCGATCGAGCAGTCCGCGAAGATCCCTGCGTTCCGTGGTGGTGGCGCACCAGCGTCCACCGGCACATACGCTGCGCGCCCTCCGAGCGCCGCGAACAGAGCGATTACCGAGCTGATGGATTTAGGCGCGCAGATTCCAACACGATCGCCAGGCCGAAGTCCGCGACGGACCATCACCTCTGTCAAAGCTCTGGCGCTGGTGACAAGGTCTGCATAGCTGATGGAAGTGTCGCTTTCAGCGTCTTCAACTGCGACCCGCTCGGGAGACTTGGCTGCGGACGTTTCCAGCAGAGTCCAGAGATTAGTCATGTCGATCGTTCTACTCTCTCAATGCAATCCGGCAAATCCGATCTTCAGCAGCTTCGCGTCATCAGCGCGGAGGAGGGTGTATAGACGGTCCGCTACGAGCTTGTGTCCAAGGCCATTCAGGTGTGGATCGGCTCGGTTGTTGCCGCTCTGCAGGGTGATGGAAGGGACGCTATACCCATCGTAGACGCCCTCGAGCGTGATAAGTGGGAGTCCCGCCGCCGCGGCTAGTTTGGTGAGAGCAGGCAAGTCGTCGAAGCTCGACTTCTGCGGCGTCGGGAATACGATAGCAACAACTGGGATGCCGCGAGCGCGGCAGGTATCGAGAATGCGTCGATAGCTCAGCTTGATAATGTCATTCGCGATGGGACCAATGCGTCGGCGAAGCTCAACAGGTTGCAGGTTCGGTTTCGCCCCGCTGTCGGCGAGTCTCCGCGCGATTTCCGGGTATTC
>DATAIM010000528.1:0-9441 GCA_036262655.1 Gemmatimonadaceae bacterium
GCGTTCCCCCAACGCGATAGCCACGCAGCCGCGACATGTTGAACGTTTCAGCGACGACACCTTCGCCCGGAAACGCTGCGTCACCGTGAATGCAGACCGGCACCACTGACGCTTCGTCCCTCTCGCCTTCGGCGCCGAGGAGAGTTTGCCGCGCTCGAACCACACCCTGCAGTACCGGATTCACGAACTCGAGATGGCTCGGGTTGGGGATCAGCGAGACTGTGACTTCACTGTCGCCAACTTTTCTCGTCGCCGTGAAGCCAAGGTGGTACTTCACGTCACCTGTCTCGCTCTCGGCGTTAGTTGCAGCGTGGCGTCCCTCGAACTCGCCGAAAATCGTCTTGTACGGCTTCTGAAGAATATGGGCGAGAACGTTTATGCGGCCGCGATGGGCCATCGCGATTCCAACCTCACGCGCGCCCATCGACGCGGCTGACTCGATCGCGGTATCGAGCATCGGCACCATCATGTCCGTGCCTTCGATCGAGAAACGCTTGTACCCCTGATACACGCGGCCAAGAAAGCGCTCGAGCCCGTCGACTTCGGTTAGACGGCGGAGAACCGCTTTCTTCTCATCCGCGCTGAGGGGCTCATGTACGCGGCCACTCTCGATCTGCTCTCTCAGCCATCCCCGCTCAGCCGCATCACCGAGGTGATCGAACTCGAACCCGATGTTGCTCGAGTAAAGCGACCTGAGGCGAACGAGCACGTCAGCAGCGGTCCCGTCATTCGCGCCGAGGATGGCTCCGGGAACAACCCCGAGATCGTCATCGGTAAGACCGTGAAATTCCGCCGTCAGCTCCGCAGTTCCCGGAGGCCGGTTGCCGAGAGGGTCTATCTCGGCAGCGAGGTGTCCGTAGGCACGAATGGAATCAGCGAGAGATGCGACTCCCGCTGCTTTGCGGAGGAGACCAGCGTCGACCTCACCTCCAATAGGTGGAGACGGAGCAGGACTGGTCGGCGCGGCTCCGCCAATCGTTTCAGCGAAGCGGAAGAACTGACGCCAGGACTCGTCCACCGAGGCAGGATCGCGCCGATACGAGTCGTAGACCTCAGCGATGTAGCCATCGTTGAAGACGCTGGTGATTGGATCACTCGACATGATCCTAATTTAATGCCCCAGAGGAGAGCCCGAAAAGCGCGCTCAGCGCGCGAGAGACTCTATCGGCGCAATGCCCGGCGGTGACGGGGTATATGTTTTCCGCACTGCAGACGCAGCGGCTCCAATGACTTGAACCGCAGCCTCGCGCGCGAGGAGCGGAAGGTAGAGAAAGCCGGCGATGCTGTTCACGTCCAGCATGTGCGGCTCATGCGGCCGCCGCGACATGCTGACCGCTATCACAGGACGGCGCGAAAGCAGCTCGTCGTGCTCCCAATCCTCGAGCGACAGGCTTGTCAGAAGCTCGTACTCGCAGATGACCACATCGGGATCGAATTCACGTGACTCCAGAACTGCGGTCGTGAGCCCGACGGCGGGCCGCGTCGAGAGGCCAAGGTCCCCGAAGAACCGGGAAAAATGCTCGGCCAGAAAGGGGTGACGACCAACGCAGAGCGCTTTGAGATCGGAAGGAAATGGTTGCACGGGCGCATCGTAAGGTGAGGCCAGCGCACGCACAAGACTGAAATTCAAAGCGCCTTTGTCCTCTTCAGTGGACAGCAGCGAGAGACATCGAGACATTGAAATCCGGTCCCAACTTTCAGGAATGCAGCCGAAATATTTGTGATATACGATTGACTGCCGAAATGACACAGGTATAAAAAAACCCCCGTACTTGAGTACGGAGGTTTTTTCGAGCCGCGGCTTGGACTATCGCTTCGTGATGTCCACGTTGTTACCGATCACGCCGCCGAGAATCGCGCCGGCGACACCGCCGACAACCGCGCCTTTCAGCTTGTCACGGCTGGTGACTGCTCCAACCGCTGCCCCTGCGACACCACCGATCGCTGCATCACGCTTGGTGTGCTTGACCCGCGTGGTCGTACGCCGCGGGGCGGAGTACGTGCCCGAGGATGACCTCGAGGAGCTTCTATACACCGGGCGATCACGATATACGACCCGCTCGCGAACCGGCTGGCTGTAAACCGGGGCGTAGCCATTGGGGGCATAACCCACCGGAGCCATACCCTGTGCGGCGTACGCGCGCTCCATCGCCGAGATGCTGTCCATCGCCATGTATGGGCGCGCAGATGCGGCCAGGGTCAGGTCAGCGTTGAGGGCGTCATCCACCTTCTTCCCACTATCTTCAGGCCGGCAAGCTGCAACTGCCAGAATGGCCGCCGGAACCAGAATGAACTTCGTGAATTTTCTCATTTACTCCTCCCGAATGACGGCCGCACCGTGCGACCAGGCCCTGTAGAAAGGCAGAGTCTATGCCACTCGCACCCCTTCCTTGGCATCCTCTTTCGGAGCCGGCAAAGACGCCGGGATCGCCGGTGTGACAAGGCTCGGGGCAGTCGGCGGCTCCTCCGTATCGTACATCCGCGGCTTGCCCTCCGGAGGGAGTGTGAGCGTAAACACGCTCCCCTTTCCGGGCGTTGACTCGACCTCGAGCGAACCGTCGAGAAGGGTTGCGAGCCGCCGCGAAATAGGGAGGCCCAACCCCGTTCCCAGCTGCTGCGTCGGCGACACCTGGACGAATTCCTCGAAAATCCGGGATTGATCCTCTTCAGAGATCCCTTCCCCCTCGTCCTTCACGAAGATCCTTACGCCGCCGTCGTCAGTGCGGTCGCAGGTGACTTCGATCGGCTTCTGCATGCCGAACTTGATCGCGTTCGAGAGAAGGTTGAGGAGAATCTGTCTCACGCGACGCGGATCTGTGACGATCGCCACCTGGGCCTCGGGGCGCTTGAACGAAAGACTCGTCCCATGCTCGTCGGCGAGCGGGCGGACGGTTACGAACAGGTCCTCGATCAGGCTCGGGATGTTCACCGACTGAAGCGCCAGCTCGATTTTTCCGGCCTCGATCTTCGACAGATCGAGCACGTCGTTCACCAGCTCCAGCAAGTGCCGGGCTGCCCGCAGCGTTCGCTGAAGCCCCTCGCGCTGCTTCTCGTTCAGTGGCCCGTAGATGTTGTCGATCATGAGCGTGCTGTAGCCGATGACCGCATTGATCGGGGTGCGAAGCTCGTGGCTCATTGACGCATAGAACCTGTTTCGGACGCCCATCGCCTGCTCGAGCTCGTTCTGTCGCTCCTTCAGCTGCGTGTTGAGCTCCGTCAGCTGCGCCGCGGATCGTGCCTCGGATTCCAGCAGCTCAGCGCGGTGCTGCAGCTCCAGCTCCCGCCTCTGGCTCTCTGCCAGCATCTCGGCCTGTTCCCTGATCTGCTGCTGCTTGAGATAGAGATCGACAAAAACGGCGACTTTCGATCTCAGCACATCCGGATTGAAGGGCTTGAAGACGTAATCCACGGCGCCCATCGAGTAGCCCTTGAAGACGTATGCGTCTTCCTTGTTGATCGCGCTAAGGAAGATGATCGGGATGTACCGCGACTTCTCGCGCGACTTGATGATCTGTGCCGCGTCGAACCCGTTCATGTCGGGCATCTGCACGTCGAGCAGGATGCAGGCGAAGTCATACTTGAGGACGCACTTGAGCGCTTCCTCGCCGGAATGCGCGCAAATGAGCTTCTGGCCCAGAGGCTCGAGGATCGCCTCGAGAGCGAGCAGGTTCTCCGGGCGGTCGTCCACCAGCAGCAGCTCGACGCGGCGATCTTCTGTCACGCGCGCCCAACCTTTCTGGAAGCGGAATGTGTCGTGATCTCGATCAGTCGCAGGGCGATCTTCTCGAGCGGCAGAACTTCCGCTTCAGGCACTGCGAGAGCAGCGGCGGTCGGCATCGCCTTGCTCTCGGCCGTTTCCGGATCCTGGACGATTCCGCGCCCGCCCCGATTCACTATGTGCCTGAGTCCGCGAGATCCGTCATCGTTTGCTCCCGTGAGAACCACGCCGATTGTCCGGCCGGGGTATGCATCCCCCGCCGATATGAAGGTGACATCGATCGACGGACGGCTGAATCGGACGAGGGGATCTGTCGTGAGTGAAAGGTGCGTCCCATCGACCATCATATGGTAGTTCGCGGGGGCGATGTAAATGCTCCCGGGCTCGAGCGGCTCCTTGTCTTCGACATCCACCACCCTCAATGACGCAATATCCTGAAGCAATCCGGCCAGGAGGTTGTCTGCATGCCTGCTGCGATGCTGGATCACAGCGATCGGCGCAGGAAAATCGGCGGGAAGGTCAGTCACGAGCCGGCTCAGCGCCGCGAGCCCTCCCCATGAGGCGCCGACTACGATCAGCCCCACGTCACTCATCGCACCTTCCTGAAAATCTTCTCCGGACCGTTGATCTGCTCGTAGCCATCTTCATGCGGCGAGAAGCGCAGCGTTTCCTTGCTGCCGAGCACGAGCACGCCGAACATGGCGAGACTCTCGTAAAAGAGGTCGTGTACCCGGCCCTGAAGGGTCTTATCGAAGTAGATCAAAACGTTCCGGCAGAGAATGACGTTGAACTCGGCGAATGACCTGTCCGTGACCAGGTTGTGCAGCGAGAACACGACGTTCTTCGTGAGCGATGCATCGAACAGCGCTCCGTCGTACTTCGCCAGGTAATAGTCGGAGAATGCGCGCTTCCCTCCGGCCGCGATGTAGTTCTCGGTGTACTCCTGCATCCTGTCGAGAGGAAAAATTCCCTCCTTCGCTCGCTGGAGCACCACTTCGTTGATGTCCGTCGCGTAGATCCTGCACCTCTCGTAAAGCCCCTCCTCCTGAAGGAGAATTGCCATCGAGAAGACCTCCTCGCCTGTCGCGCAGCCCGCGTGCCACAACCTGATGAACGGATATGTCCGAAGAATCGGTATGACATGCTCGCGGAACGCCTTGTAGAACGACGGATCGCGAAACATGGCAGTCACGTTGATCGACAGGTCGAGCAGGAGCTTTTCCATCAGCGGCGGCTCGTGAAGAACCCGCGCCTGAAGCGCGCTGACGGTCTCCAGCCCCTCGGCCTCTATCCTTTTCCACAGCCGTCGCCTGATCGAGGCGTAGGCATACGAGCGGAAATCGAAGCCGTAGTTCCGGAATATTCCCTCCAGCAGCAGCTCGATCTCGATCCGCTCGAGCTCCGGATCATACCTCGACTCGGAGCTCGCAGCGGACGGGATCTCGGCATCTACTTGTAAAGCCACACGCGCAACAGGGACAGAAGTTGTTCGGTATCGACCGGCTTCGTGATGTAGTCGGACGCTCCGGCGGCTATGCACTTCTCGCGATCGCCCTTCATCGCCTTCGCCGTCAGCGCGATGATTGGAAGCGACTTGAACTCGGGCATCGCGCGTATGGCCCTCGTCGTCTCATAGCCATCCATCTCCGGCATCATGACGTCCATGAGCACGGCATCGACCTCGGGGTCCTGATGCAGCGCCTGAAGCGCGTCCTTACCATTCTCGGCGAACCGTACGTTCATGCCGTGATCCTCGAGGACGCTCGTGAGCGAGAAGATGTTCCGCACATCGTCGTCCACGATCAGTACGCGCTTGCCCGCGATAACCGCATCCGCGTCGTGAAGCTGCTCGAGCATTCTTCGTTTCTGGTCAGGCAGCTTCGCCTCCACGCGATGCAGGAAGAGAGCTGTCTCGTCGAGCAGACGCTCGGGCGACCTAACGTCTTTCACGATGATCGTCTCCGCGTACTTCTTGATCCGGGTCTCCTCGGCCTGCGACAGCTCCTTGCCGGTGTAGACGATGATCGGAAGATCACCCTTGGTGGGATCCGACTTCACTTTTTCAAGGAAGTCGAAGCCACTCATGTCGTGGAGGCCGAGGTCCAGCACGACACAGTCGTAGTGTTTATCCGAGCCGAGCTCGTCGAGGGCCTTCGCCGCGGAATCGACTGCGGTGATCTCGACATCCTCATGCGCGATCAGCTCCACGATGGCCTGCCGCTGAGCGTCATCGTCCTCCACTACGAGGAGATGCTTCGGAATGTCCTCGATGAACGACGAGATGCGGGAGAACGCATCGTCGAGCGCCTCCTTGGTCACCGGCTTCGCGAGGTAGGCGAGGGCGCCGGCCTTCAGACCCTGCTGGCGGCGCTCGATTCCGCTGATGATGTGGACGGGAATGTGACGCGTGCTCGGATGATGCTTGAGTCGCTCCAGAACTTTCCATCCATCGAGGCCGGGCATGTCGATATCGAGCGTGATTGCGTCCGGCCGATACTCGTGCGCAGCGGCGAGTCCGCTGTCACCGTCGAGACACACCACACCCTTGAATCCTTTTTCCCGCGCCATGTCGAGGAGCACCTTCGCGAAGTTCGCATCGTTCTCGAGAATCAGAACGGTACGGTCGCCCGGCTCGATGTGCTCGTGATCATCCTCGACCACGTATTGCGCCGCCCTTCGCTCCGGCACCGCGGCCGGGGCCGCGTGGGCCTTCACGGACTTCGACGGCGTCGGCCGCCAGGTCGGGTTCTGCGTAATCCTCGGAGTTCGCGGCGGGTCCGCGACGACCTCCGCAGGTCGCGTCGACGGCCGGGGTGCATCCGTGTCGCGATAGCGTGCGGGGAGGAACAACGTGAACGTGCTTCCTTTGCCCGGTATGCTCTCCACGCGGATTTCTCCGCCAAGAAGTCGCGCTATTTCCCTGCTGATCGACAGTCCAAGGCCCGTTCCGCCGAACTTGCGGCTGGTCGTGCCATCGGCCTGCTGGAACGCTTCGAAAATGAGGCGCTGCTTGTCCGCCGGAATGCCGATGCCGGTGTCCGCGACGGCGAATGCAATGACTGCTGCTCCGGAGTTGAGCGTGGGCTGAAAGAATCTCCGATTTGGCTCTGCCTTCCGAACCGTGAGCGACACGGTGCCTTCGCTTGTGAACTTGAACGCGTTCGACAGAAGGTTTCTGAGAATCTGCTCGACGCGCTGCCCATCCGTGTAGATCATTGCCGGAACATCGGGCTGAACATCGAGCTTGAACTGCAGGCCTTTCTCGTCCGCCATCGGACGGAAGCTCCGCTCGAGCGATGCATTGAGCTCGGCGATTGGAGTATCCGCCGCGTTCACCTCCATCTTCCCCGCCTCGACCTTCGCGATGTCGAGCACATCGTTGATTAACGCCAACAGATCGCTGCCCGACGAGTGAATCGTCTGCGCGTACTCGACCTGCTTCGGGGTGAGGTTCGCTTCCTTGTTGTCAGCGAGGAGCTTGCTGAGAATGAGCAGGCTGTTGAGCGGTGTTCGCAGCTCGTGCGACATGTTCGCCAGGAACTCCGACTTGTACTTGGAGCTCAGGGCCAGCTGTTCGGCCTTGTCTTCGAGCGCCAGCCGGGCTGCTTCCACTTCGTCGTTCTTCTGCTCCACCTTCCTGTTCTGCTCAGCCAGCAACGAAGCCTTTTCCTCGAGCTCTTCGTTGACCTGCTGCAGCTCGACCTGCTGATCGCGCAGCAGCTCTTCCGAGCTTCGCAGCGACTTGGTCTGTGCTTCGAGCTCCGAGTTGGATCGCTTGAGCTCTTCCTGCTGCTGCTTCAGCTCCTGCGACTGGCTCTGCAGCTCCTGCGTGAGCTGCTGCGACTGCTCCAGCAGCTCGCTCGTCCGCATGTTGGCCGAGATCATGTTCAGCACGACACCGACGCTCTCGGCGAGCTGGTCGAGGAAGAGCTGGTGGATCTGGCTGAACGGCAGGAACGAGGCGAGCTCGACCACCGCCTTTACTTCGCCCTCGAACAGGATCGGCAGCACGAGGATATTCCGCGGTGCCGCCTCACCGAGGCCCGACGTGATCCTGATGTAATCGTCCGGAACGCTGGTGAGCAGAATCGGCTTCTTCTCGAGCGCTGCCTGCCCGACGAGACCTTCACCCAGATGGAAGCGGTTGGCGACGTGCTTCCTCTCCTTGTACGCATAGCTCGCGATCAGCTTGAGCACAGGCGCATTCTCGTCATTGTCGAGAATGTAGAACGCTCCGTAATTCGCCGAGACGAGCGGTGTCAGCTCGGACATGATGAGTCTAGAGACCGCCTCGAGATCCTTCTGCCCCTGCATCATCCGCGAGAACTTGGCGAGGTTCGTCTTGAGCCAGTCCTGCTCTGTGTTCTTCTCCGTCGTTTCCTTCAGGTTCGCGATCATCTGGTTGAGGTTGTTCTTGAGCTCGTCCAGCTCGCCCTGCGTCTCGACCGTGATCTGGCCCGACAAGTCTCCACGCGTCACTGCCGTCGCTACTTCGGCGATCGCTCGCACCTGAAGCGTAAGGCTGTTCGCCATCGCGTTCACGTTATCGGTGAGCGCGCGCCAGGTGCCCGCAGCATTCGGCACCTCCGCCTGACCGCCCAGCTTTCCTTCCGTTCCCACTTCCTTCGCGACTCGCGTCACTTCGTCAGCGAAGACCCGGAGGGAGTCCACCATTGCGTTGATCGTGTTCTTGAGCTCGAGAATCTCACCTCGCACTTCGACAGTGATCTTCTGCGACAAGTCTCCATTCGCCACCGCCGTCGTGACGAGCGCGATGTTTCGAATCTGGCTCGTCAGGTTTCCGGCGAGGGTGTTCACGTTGTCAGTCAAATCCTTCCACGTTCCACCGACCCCGGGGACTTCTGCCTGTCCTCCAAGGTTTCCTTCAGTTCCTACTTCGCGGGCAACACGGGTTACCTCAGCGGCGAACCCGGAGAGCTGGTCCACCATCGTATTGATAGTGTTCTTGAGCTCGAGGATCTCGCCCTTCACATCCACTGTCATCTTGCGCGTCAGATCTCCGCGCGCGACAGCCGTCGTGACATCGGCGATGTTTCTCACCTGGCCGGTAAGATTCGATGCCATGAAGTTCACGTTGTCAGTCAGGTCCTTCCACGTGCCTGCAACACCCGGGACCGCTGCCTGTCCGCCAAGGCGGCCTTCTGTTCCTACTTCGCGCGCGACGCGCGTTACCTCGGACGCAAACACCGACAGCGAGTCGACCATCGCGTTGATGGTATTCTTGAGCTCGAGGATCTCTCCCTGCACGTCGACAGTGATCTTGCGGCTCAGGTCACCTCGCGAG
The DNA here is from genome assembly GCA_036262655.1 of Gemmatimonadaceae bacterium. Classification (GTDB taxonomy): domain Bacteria; phylum Gemmatimonadota; class Gemmatimonadetes; order Gemmatimonadales; family Gemmatimonadaceae; genus UBA4720. The sequence goes on from DATAIM010000528.1 coordinate 9,024, forward strand.
ATCGCCGTCGTGACGTCGGCAATGTTCCGGATCTGCCCTGTGAGATTCGAGGCCATCGCGTTCACGTTGTCGGTGAGATCCTTCCACGTACCACCGACTCCTGGCACACTGGCTTGTCCGCCGAGCTTTCCTTCAGTGCCTACTTCCTTCGCAACTCGCGTTACTTCGTCGGCGAATGAGCTGAGCTGGTCCACCATCGTGTTGATCGTGTTCTTGAGCTCGAGCGTCTCGCCTTTTGCTTCGACCGTGATCTTGCGCGAGAGGTCGCCCTTCGCCACCGCGGTGGTCACGTCGGCGATGTTGCGCACCTGACCGGTGAGGTTGGATGCCATCGCGTTCACGTTGTCGGTCAGGTCCTTCCACGTTCCACCTACACCGGGCACGTTTGCCTGGCCGCCCAGCTTTCCTTCTGTTCCTA
>DATAIM010000529.1:0-2029 GCA_036262655.1 Gemmatimonadaceae bacterium
GGGCCGGGTGGCAAACCCCTTGGGATGCGACCCGTCGACAGGCACGCGGTCATGACCGTCGAAGAGTGCGGTCGCCAGATCGTCGATGCGATCAGGAACCGGCGGCGTCAGGTGGTCATGACGCCGCGGGCGAAGCTCGGGATGATCCTCAAGGCCTTTGCACCCGAGGTGGTGGACCGCATGGCGGCGCGCGCCATCGAGCGCGGGCGCTGAGCGCATATATTCTCACGTCAATACAGGAGATCGACCGATGAAAATCATTACTGCATTCGTCCTCGTGGGTGGTGTTATGGCGTGCACCAAAGCCGACGCTCCTCCGGTTGTGACCGATTCCGCGGCAACGGCGCCGATTGCGAACGCGGACCCCGACATAACGACGAGCGGAGGTTCCGTGCCGGCCGGGTACACGGCGCGCACCGATAAAGCGGATTCTCCGATCAGCGGTGCCAGCTACACCGCTGCCGGTGACACGTGGGAAGTGAAGACCGGACCCGCTCACATCGTTTACTCGCCCACAACGATGGGCAACGGGAGCTACACTGCTTCGGCGACAGTCGAGCAGCTCGAGACTCCAGCGCATCCGGAAGCCTATGGACTGTTTATCGGAGGCCACGACCTCGATCAGGCTGGCCAGGCCTACACCTACTTCCTGGTGCGCGGCACTGGTGAGATGGCCGTCAAGGTGCGCGAGGGGGAAAAAACGCGCGACGTGATCAAATGGACCCCGTCGGCTGATGTACCCAAGGCCGATGCTTCCGGAAAGGCCTCGTACAAACTTGCTGCCCAAGTTACGAATGATGCTGTGAAGTTTTCCGTCAATGGCAAGCAGGTCGGCTCGGTAAGCAAAGCCGGACTTCCAACTGACGGGGTTGCCGGGCTCAGAATCAATCACAACCTGCACGTCAGGGTGACGCCGGTAGCGATCCAGACACCCTGATGCGCCGTGCTTTCGCCGCGGTTCTCCTCGCGGCGCTGTTGTTCGCGGGGTTCCGATCCATCGGGCCGCTTCCCCCGCTTGGTCCACTGCTCGACCCTGCGGACGGTGCGTGGGCGATAGCTGCGGCAACCACTTTTCCCCCGCGCCAGTCCGCAGGAATCGCCGGCTTGTCGGACACTGTTGCGATTTTATTCGACGATCGCGGAGTGCCTCACATCTTCGCATCATCGATCCTCGACGCATCTCGCGCCCTCGGGTATGTCGAGGCGCGCGACCGGCTTTTTCAGATGGAAGTCCAGACTCGTGCCGCAAGCGGCCGTTTGACAGAGTGGGCGGGATCGGACGTTCTTCAACTGGACCGCGAGAGCAGGGCAATCGGCCTCGCATGGGGCGCCGAGCGTAAGCTCGCGGCCTACGACACGGCATCTCCCGGTTACGCGGCGATCGAAGCGTATGCCGACGGAGTCAATGCCTGGATCGCGGGCATGAGGCCGCGCGACATGCCGATCGAGTACCGGCTTCTCAACGTCAGGCCGATTAAATGGGAGCCCATACACTCGTTTTATTTTTTGTCACGTATGTCGCTCACGCTCGGTCTCAACGACGCAACCGTGCGCCGGCTTCGAGCGCAGGCGCTTGTTGGAAAGGCTGCCGCGGATGCGCTCTTCCCGGTGAACAGCCCGATCCAGCAGCCGGTGCAGCCGAATGGGTTACCGAAGCCACGTTTCAACTTCGCACCACTCCCTCCGCCCGGGCGTCCGGACAACAGCGCTGCGGCTCCGTCGAATGCATACCAGACGGTCATAGCTGCGCTGCGGTTCGGGAAGGAGGCGTCGACCAGCGACGCAATCGGAAGCAACAACTGGGCGGTGGCGCCGAGGCGTACGTCCGCGGGTCACGCGCTCCTCGCAGGCGATCCGCACCTCGATCTTACACTCCCTTCCGTGTGGTACGAGATGCATATCGTAGTGCCGGGAAAGGTCGACGTCGCCGGCGTGGGATTCCCCGGAGTGCCGGGGGTCGTCATTGGATTCAACCGCGACGTCGCGTGGACCTTCACCAACACAAGCTCGGACGTGAACGATTTCTATT
>DATAIM010000530.1:0-4507 GCA_036262655.1 Gemmatimonadaceae bacterium
ACGCTTCTGTACTACCGGGCCGCCGCGGAGGAGCCGGTCGTCGAGCACCTTTGGCGTCCGAATCACGAATGCATTCGCCTGCCAGAAGTTCCGAAGCTGCGTGAACATTCCCGCCGAGAACTCTCGATCAGTGAGGTCGCCGTCGTAGTTCACCTGCTGCTGTGCGCCAATGACCGCGAAGTAGTTCCGGAAGATCGGACCCGGTTTCGTCACTGACCGTGCAAGGTTGATGTTGGCGTACACGTAGTCCGAAAGTGTGTTGAATGCGATGTCATTCACTTCGAAGCCCGGACTTCGGTAGTTCACCATTCCCTCCCACAGCCACGTGCCCCCGTCCTTGGCGACGCGTGCATAACCTCCATAGCCGGTAAGTCGGGTAGCGTCGGGATCGAGCTCGTCCGAGAAAAGCCCGTTCCCTCCGGGCGAGCGGTCAGGCCGCTGGAAGTAGCGCGCGCTCGACCGCTGCGTTCGCTGCATCGCCAGCGTGGAGCCTCTGACGTCGCTCAACGCGTACTGACCCATGAACGAGTATGTGCGATTCTTCCAGGATGTGAACCAGTCGATCCCGGCACTCCGCGCATTGCCCGGAAGCCGTGCGTCCACGAGCGAGTCGCTCGAGAAGCGGTCCACCGACGTGAAGATCCCCCCGAATGAGTGCGCCCCGCCCTGAATCTCTTTCCGCGCCCTCCCCACGAAATAGTTGGTGAGCGGCTCTACCTCTGCCTTGAATGATCGCCGTTCACCAGTCGTCGGATTGACGTTGATGACACTCGCCAGCTCCTTCCTCGTCACCGCATCCAGAAGCCCGACTACGTAGTTGCTTTTCGTGCGTCCTGTAACCTTCCCCGCGGCGATAATCGCTGCATTCTCCGGCTGATCCACGTACGTGCCCGAGGGAAACAGCTGCGGGCTTCGTCCTATGCGCCGCGTGTAGAACAAGCCAAGGTTGCTGACGTTGCTGCAGAAGAAGCAGCTGAAGTTTCCGAAGCCGAACGCATTCTGGCCCTCGATAAAGAAGGGTCGCTTCTCGGAAAAGAACGTCTCGAACGCCGACAGGTTCACCACTGCGGGGTCGACTTCGACCTGGCCGAAGTCAGGGTTGAACGTCGCATTCAGCGTGAGATTCGAGGTCAGCCGGTACTTCAGGTCTCCACCCGCGCGGTAGTCGATGTCGCGCTTCTTGGTAAACGGATTGGCCGGGTCAGGCGGGCGGATGTATCGCCCGCGGCTTACCGTGTATGGCAGCAGCTCCATTCCGCGTGGCCGCTCGGAGATTTTGATCCCCTCGAGGTGGCCGTAGCGCTGCGCTCCGCCCACTTCATTCGACGGCCACCACGCGAAGTGACTCCTCTCGTTCAGGCGATGGACGAATCGGATGACCTGTATGCCCCAGGTCTGGTCGGTCTCGCGGGAGAAGTTCAGCTGATTGAATGGAATGCGAATCTCAGCGGTCCACCCCGCCGAGTCGATCTGCGTTCCGGCTTCCCAGACCGGGTCCCACGTTGGATCGCCCGTTCCATCCCGCTTCGAGCCGGAGGGATTCACCCAGAAAATGAATCGTGAGCTGTGATCGTGATAGCTGTCGAACGTCAGCTGGAGGATGTCGCTGTCATTCTCGGTCAACGCGTCCCGCCGGAGCAGCCGCGTCACCACTCCCCTGGCGCCGAGCGAATCGAACATTCTTGCGCCGACGTAGATCGCCTGGTCGTCATACGCAAAACGCACTTCGGTTCGTTGCGTCGCCGGCTTCCCCTCGTTCGGCTGTGATTGACGGAACTCCGACATTGCGGGCCCCGTGCGCCACACCTCTTCATCGAGCTTCCCATCCACGGTGACGCCGCTGGTGAGACGCACAGCTGTTGCGACCGGAGCCGGCTGCGGATGAACCCCGCGGGTTTGACCGCGCACCTGCCTCGGGAGAACGAGGAATGCGGCAACGCAGAAAACCGCGACGCGCTGCCACCATAGACGGAACGATATGCTCATCGGCGTGACCTTGATGAAGGAATGCATTTCCAGCTGCCGGCATGGCTGCAATTGGACGCAATACGCGGACAAAGGGTTTGGTCGGCTGATGCCAATGGATAACTCACTGGCGCCGCTTCGACTGTCCGGATTTGTGCAATTCATGTCAGAGCTTTGTAAGGGCCCCGCGACCACGTTCCCTGCCCTGATGGGACCGTCTCGCGCCCGGAGTGCAACACCCGTTTGTTCGATGGCCCGAATCTCGCTTTTCCTCAAACAACCGTAGCGGCTAGCCGCTCAGTACGACACCAGAGCCGAGGTCACCGAATGCACGAGGTCTCAAAACGCGCGGCGCTGTGCGTCGCAGTCTTGCTCTCCGTTGGATGCGGGCGCGATAAGAACGATGGCGGCGCGTCCGGAGCCGCCATCGACAAGAACTGGTCGCCCGCCAGGCTGACGTCGGTGAAAGGCGTGCCGGCGACTTCCATCGAAGCCGTTCTCAAAAAGCGGCTCGCGGGCTCGGCTCCCGAGAAGATCAATGAAGACCAATGGGGACACGTGAAGCGTCTCTATAAACAGTATGGAGACAATCCACTCTGGCTGAGCCCGGACGGACTCCATGAAGATCGGACCTTTGCACTGGCGAATGCGATCCTGCAGGCCGAGCAGGACGGAATGCGCATGGATGCGTACCCGGTTGGACCGCTCGCCCAGTCGATGGCCGGCATTCAACAATCCAGGAGTCCCACGGCGGAGCAGCTCGCGGATGCCGACGTCCTGCTGACCGCATCGTTCACCGCACTCGGCGAGGATTATCTAACCGGGCAGGTGGATCCCAGGTCGGTCGCGCAGAACTGGCACATCGACCCACAGGAGGAAAACGTCGACTCCGCGCTTGCACGGTCGCTGCGCACTTCCGCGCTCGACAAGGCGATCACCTCCATGCGGCCTCAGGATCCGGATTATGCAGGGCTCAGGAAAGAGCTGGATCGTTTTCAGCAGATCACCGTCAAGGGAGGCTGGTCGCCCGTTCCAGCGGGGGAAGCCGTCAAACCGGGTGAGCGAATGTCTCCGGCGCGCGTCGCCGCCATTCGGCAGCGCCTGACGCTCGAAGGATTTGTCCCCGCAGCTCCGGCACAACCCGCCGCGAAGCCCGCAAGCCAGTCGAATGCGCCGCCGCCGGAACAAGGCGTGTACGATACCGGACTCGCCGGTGCGGTAGCGGAGTTTCAGGCGCGTCACGGAATCGTGGTCGACAGCGCACTGGGCTCGGAGACCATCGAAGCCCTGAACAAGCCGGCCGCATACCGAACGGCGCAGATCGCCGCGAATCTGGAGCGTCTCCGGTGGCTGCCGCGCACGCTGGGTAACCGCTACATCTACGTGAATGTCCCGGCATTCCGGCTCGAGGCGTACGATGGTGGCCAGAAGTCGCTCGACATGAAGGTGATCGTCGGCCAGGACTACGAAGACAAGGCAACGCCTGTCTTCTCGGACTCGATGGAGCTTGTGGTGTTTCGCCCATACTGGAACGTGACGCCCGACATCGCGGAGAAGGAGATCTTCCCGAAGATGAATGCAAACTCCGGTTATCTCGAGGCGAACAACTACGAGCTGTATCGCGAAGGCGGCGCTACGCGCGTAAGACAGAAACCCGGCGACAAGAATTCACTTGGTCTCGTGAAGTTCCTCTTCCCGAACGACTTCAACATTTACCTCCACGATACGCCTAACCACGAGCTATTCGAGAAGGACGTGCGCGCCTTCAGCCACGGCTGCATCCGCCTCGAAAAACCGGCCGACCTCGCCCAATGGGTACTGGGCTGGGACGCCTCCAAGGTAGATCAGGAGATGCACGGCGCCGACAACCATCAAGTGAAGCTCCCGCGAAAGATCCCGGTGTACATCACCTACGGGACCACCTACGTCCGCGACGGCAAGCTCTACTTCGGGAACGACCTCTACGACCGGGACGACAAGCTCGTGCAGCAGGTATTCCGCGGCGCGCTTCCGACTCCACAGACGGTACAGGGCGTGCAGGCGCTGCGCCGAATCGCGACGAGGAGCTGAAAAAACGGGAGGGCGGAGATTTCTCTCCGCCCCCCGGTTGAAAACAAAACTGCGGCGTTCGATCAGTCGGTCTTGAGCGCCTTCTCGATCGTGAACAGCACGTTCCGGGTGTGCGCGTAAGTCTCGGCGTTGACACCCGTTTTCCCTGCAAGCCTGGACTGAATCGACCGCAGCGTCGCCAGCGCGGCGGACTGCGACTGATAGTCGAACGGGGCCTTGGTCGGCGCGGTAATCATCGCCACCAGACGGTTCACGTACTCCAACTGAAGGTTCTGCCGGAACGTACTGACGTTTCCGCGCGCGTCGGCGTCGAAGATCGCTGACGTCAGATCGGACATCACCTCGGACAGTGCGTATTCGTTTCCGTATAGCCGGGAATCCGTGATACGCGTCTGTACGCGGGGAGCGAGAACATGCGAGAGCACGTTACGCTGGATCTGCAGAACGCGGTCGTGGAGCTTCGGATCCTCCG
>DATAIM010000531.1:0-3140 GCA_036262655.1 Gemmatimonadaceae bacterium
GATACCGGTCGATGTTTCGCAGTGTACCGCCCATATCCACTTGATGTCGGGATTTTCGGCGAGAGCTGATTCCACTGCATCGCGATTGAACGGACGACCCCATTCTTCGGTGAGCACGTTGAAGTCGAGGGCCCACCGTGATGCGTGGTTCACGAGCCGCTCCCCGAATTCGCCGTTGCTGAGCACGAGTCCTGGCTCGCGCAGCATCGATAGCTGCCCTCCCACGGCGTCGTTACCCAGAGTGCCCGACCCGAGGAGAAGCTGAACGCGCCGGGCGCCCGTCAGATCGCAGAGTGCGCGACGAACCTGGCCGAGCTCCTCGAGGAAAGGTGCTCCGCGATGCGAGACCGGTGGAGTTCGCATCGCCGTCCGGACCTCCGGGCTCATATCCACCGGACCAGGGAGATAGCTCACGGATTCACTGTCCGCGGCGCGCTGAACGAAAGCTCGCCCGGTCTCGCGGAATGTCTCGAGCGTGAGATACATCGGCTGAAATCGAGCGTCGGGGGACCCAACGGGATGGGCGAATGGAACGAACCCCAGGTGATGATAGAGGCTGATCTGGCGATCGGTACCCGAGATTAGAGCGAGGTCATAGCCCGCACGCAGGCAGTATTTCGCGAGACACATCACGAGACCGCGGAAGACTACGCCAGCGCGATGCTCGCGCTCGACTGCGAGCAGGCGTATCTCGCAAAGCGAACGGCCGGCGGGGAGATACGAGTCGAGATCCGGCAGCTTGGAATCGAGTGAGAACGGACGCTCGGCGCAGACCGAGATCATGCCAACAACGAGAGCGCCTCGCAGGCAGACCGCGTATACTGTCGAGGCCTCGAAGCGATCGACCAGTGCGCGCTCGTGATTCGGGCTGTGTTGCGGGATCTCCTCAACGAACGTGCGGTAGTTGAGGCGGCGGATCTGCTCAAATTCCCCAGGCTCGGATGCAATCTTGAAGCGGAGCGGGAGGGTCTGGGTCATGCGGCTGATCCTCCGACCGGCGGGACTCTCCTCATAATCAGAGCGGACAGGGCACGTAGATGCGTTCGATGCCCGATAAGCAGGAGGATAGTGACGCCCACCAGGCCCGCCATTTCCCATCCTGAGTAACCGATTGCCAGACCAAAGAACGGCATCAGCAGAAATGTGGCAACTCCGCTGAGGGTAGTCTTTCGCGTGAAGGCCGCGAAGACAGCCGATACGATGAGCGAAGTGATCGCGACGAGTGGAACGAGAACAAGGAGTGCGCCGAGTGCAGTCGAGCCACCCTTCCCGCCCCTGAATTGAAGTTGAATCGGGAACAAGTGTCCGAGAACGGCAGCGATCGAGGCGAGGGCCATTCCGATACTGCCAGCCCCAACGAACTTCGCAACCAGGACGGCGATTACCCCCTTCATGCAATCCAGCACAAATACGCCAATGAAGCCCGAGCGACCGAGCACCCGTGCGGCATTCGTTGCACCGGTGCCACCGCTGCCGTGATCGCGAACGTCGCTTCCCGTCACATATCTGACCAGATAATAGCCGGTACCGAGGCATCCAAGGAGGTAACCAAACAGGGTAGTGCCAGTCAGGGTGGGGATTGACATCACTACCTCATTTTGGGGCATCGCGATGATCGGAATAGGCAGAATGGGGTTCGTCTGCCCTGAGGCGGGGACGCTTCGTGAAACATCCTTAGCTCAGGGCCGATTGTAAAGCTGGATTTACTGGAACCAAACGTGCGCCTCAGCGGGTATGGAAGGGATACGTAAACCGACGTAGGCCGTGGACAAGGGGGGTTTCTGGCGTCTTCAGTGTTGGTCGGAGGAGTCCACTAGCTACCTTTAGCCATATGTCTCACACCGGTGGCAGCCTCCGAAATCGAATTCTGATTCGCGAAGTTCGCCAGGCGGTTCTGGGGGGCGCGATTCTGATTGCGCTCGCTGCATTCGGATGCAGCGGGTCGGGAGAAAAACTGCCCACTGACCCGACGAATCCCGGGAGTCCCACCGATCCATCGAATCCGTCCAACCCGACAAATCCGGGCTCACCGGGCACGCCGCCTCCCCCTCCGCCTCCCCCTCCGGGATCCCCGGCGCCGGTCATAGGTGCTCTTAGAGCTGCCGCCGCGGCCCGCGGATTTCTCATCGGAGCCGCTGTGCAGGCGGACCCTCTCTCGGAAGGCACCCCTTACGCCGACACTGTCGGGGCCGAGTACAACGTGATCACGCCGGCGAACGCGATGAAGTTTGCGGACATACACCCCAAGGTCGATACGTACGCGTTCGCGGACGCTGTCAAGATCCTCGCATTTGCCCTCGCGAGGTCCAATCAGGTACGTGGACACACGCTAGTCTGGCACAACCAGCTTCCCCAATGGGTGCAGGGATTGCTGCCCGCCTCGAGTTATTCGAACTGCGCAACGGTGCCCGCCGCAACGCGCGAAACCATCCGCGGCGTCCTTCGCGATCACATCACGACCGTAGTGAGCCATTTCCGTGGCCAGCTGCTGAGCTGGGACGTGGTCAACGAGGCGTATACGGATGGCTCCAGGCCGACTCGCCGAAACACTATATGGCAGTGCGCGCTGGGCTCGAGCTACATCGACTCGTCCTTCGTCTGGGCCCGTCGTGCCGATCCGGGTGCGAAGCTGTTCTACAATGACTACGGGGCCGAGGGTCGGAACGCGAAGAGCGACTCCGTGCTGAACCTGGTTAAAACGCTGAAGGCGAAGGGGATTCCAATCGGCGGGGTCGGGCTGGAGATGCACGGGGCGCTGCAGACGTCACGAGCTACCGATTTCATCGGCCCGACCGCGGCTGACGTCGGGTCGAATATGGACAACCTCATCGCGAGCGGCGTCGAGGTTCATATCACCGAGATGGACGTTCCACTACGCAATCCGACGACGCCGATGCGTGCCGCTCAGGGCGGTGTGTACGCCAACATGCTGGGAGTCTGCCTTGCCCGGCCGAAGTGCACTGCGTTCGTGACCTGGGGTTTTACAGACCTTTATTTCTGGACGACCAATCCGACCTACCCGGTGTCATCCGGATGGACTGAGCCCCTGGTTTTCAGCACGAGCTACGTGCACAAACCCGCGTTCGATTCGCTCCTGGTAAGACTGGCGCGCTAACGGGAGGGGTTTCTGTCCCCCTCCC
>DATAIM010000532.1:0-3201 GCA_036262655.1 Gemmatimonadaceae bacterium
CAGGCTCGTTGAAATTCGCGCCTGCCTGCGCTCGGTGGATTACGAGCGTGTCAGTGCGATCGCGAACCTGAAATCGAGCCGTCACGAAAGCTGGTGCTGCGTCGATCCCCGCCCTGTGCCATTGGCGGCAGCCGGCGCTCCTGCTCTCGCTCGACAGAGGCGACGAAGGCCGCTGGCCCCGCTAGCGTACGCGTGTGCACACCTCGCCGGAGTGCCGCGAGGAGGGTGTCGTCGAACGGTTCGTTGAACAGCGCCCGGTAGCTGGCTTGTCGCTCCCACTTGGAGCCACCCAGCGCTTCATAGCGCGGATGCGGCGTCAGGAGCGGGTCTTCCAAACCGTGCGCATTGCTCCGGAAGCTCGACCACTGGTAGTCCTCCGGCTTCTCGACCATCCGCGCGCGCACCGGATTCAGCTCGATGTATCGGCTGCACACAAGCAGATAGTTCTCGGTGTCGATCGCGGCCGACCGGAACCGTCCCTCCCACAGGGTGCCGCTACGTCGATGCCGTCGGTTGAACCACCGCGCATATGCATGCGACACCCGCTTCATGAGCCGCCCCGGCCCAACCGTATCGCGCGGCGTCACGAGCAGATGCACGTGATTCGTCATCAGGACGTATGCATGCAGGGCGCACCGCGCGCTTTCGCTCGCTTCGTGCACCAGGTCCTTGTAGAGAACGAACTCGCCAGCGTCGACAAAGACGGGCGCCCGGTTATTGCCGCGCTGGATGAGGTGTAGCGGCTGCTCGGGGAGGACCACCCGTGGGGGCCGGGGCATGATCGATCGGGTGGCGCGAGAGGAAGCGTGACGCGACACCGTGTGCGTCGCGTACCTTCAAATGGCGCGAGGGGACGACGACCGTATCATCATTCCGATTCGCGCGTATCCGCCGTTCAACAAGCCTGACACCGGCGCCTCACACAATCGCCGACAACAAGTGCTATGGCGCTCGCCTCGTCGGGCAAACTATGCTTGACAGCGGCAGAATTTTGGGCTCCGACTCGGACGCCGGTTATTTCGGGATAGCCAGCTTCGCGCGCGGCGTTCACAACTGGCCGGGATCAATAATCGTCCTCTCGTGGAGAGCGTTTGACGCAGGGCAGTCTCAAGTGACTTCGACCCTAGCGCATGAGATCGGTCACGTGCGTAGCGGCGGCGGTGAGGCGATTGCTAATCGGCATCGAGCCGCCTGCATCTAAGTCCAACCTTGAGGGCAAAATGCGTAGTGCATGCTCAACAATGAACTGCCTGCTTCTCGCCGCGGCCTTATCTTGCGTGACGTCCGGTTGTCGGCGGCCTGCTGCCAGCGGGACAAAAGCGCTGAGTGCAGCTGATACGTCCGCTATAATGACCGCCGTGATCGACGATGTGCTGCAGGATGTATCAGCGGAGGTGAGGAAGCGCTTTCTCGATCCACGCAGTGGACATGATCCCACAGTTCATTGGGACTCGGCTTCTTTGGGGCGGTTCGCACGCACGCTGGGCGCGACAGTGGCACCCTTGGATAGCGTGCTGGTTTGTCAGGGCGGTGCTCCGGGAGGTTGTAGAATGGATCGGAACACCATCGTCGTCGCCTTACACGCGCCGAGTTTTGTGGCGGGCAGCGCTCGCATGACGATCGAAGGCTGGTCCGGATCAGAATCACCTGGCCACGGGTTCGAAACATGGGGATATGACTACGAACTTCGCCGTGACCAGAACGGTCGGTGGAAGATCCGCCGAATCACTGCACTATCAACGTAAGAGCGCGGCGAGCGGGGCTTTTTTGAGATACGCATTTGTCCGCCTGAGCGCTTCGACTGAATAGGGGGGTACGGTAACGCGAACGTAGCTTGGCCAAAGTGCCAGAAGCAGACCGATCGAGACGGGGCCGTCACCCACAAGCAGTGACGGCCCTTTCTCAACGCGGACCGCGACTGATGGCGGCACGTAAGGCTGACGTGTTCTATGACGTCCACTGTGCGTACGCTCGAGCACAGTGTCACCGAACACTTTCGCCAAAGGCGCGTACGCGATTTCATCATGATGCCCACCCCGCAGCGCACCGCGTGGCGCACTGCTCTCCGAGGCATGCTTCGGCTGGAGCGCCACGCGCGTTGAATAGCACTTTGGCGTGTATTCCTAGGTGCCGCTGATTTCCGAACGGAAAGGCTGTCGTCATCGATTCGACGCACTGCCTGTGGTTCCCGGCATCGAGTACCTATCGCTGCTTTGCAAGGAAGCCCTCGATCTCGATGGTCCTACTCGGGCCAAACGGGGTGCTCTTCGCTGGCAAGACCGGCGTTTGATCCGGCGCCCTTCGAACAAAGGAGCGTAGCCCTCGATCGAGCAGGTCCAGCCCCCGAGCCGGACGCGCGAGGGAATGGGTGGTCCACAATCAAGCCTCCATTTTGCCATGGGGCGTGCTGTGGACGGCGTTGCGCGCACAACCCGTAGGTCGCACCGCGCCGGCCATCGAAGCGAGCGGGTGAGATAACACCATCCGCTTCCGCAGAGACTAGACAGGCGTCACGCTTCCAAGGTGATCCGGGCGTACCAAACCTTGCATATCCGCAAAGTCATTCCGCAACGAGGCGCTCCACGTTCACGCCGTCAGCCTCACCCTGGAAGTTGAGGACGACGCGGTGCCGCAGCACGGGGAGCGCGACGGCAATCACATCCGCGATGTCGGGGTAGGGGCGGCCGTCCATCGCCGCGCGCGCCTTCGCGCCGAGCACCAGATACTGCGACGCGCGCGGCCCCGCACCCCAGCTCACGTACTTCTTCACGTCGGCCGGCGCCTCGGGCTCGTTGGGCCGCGTGCGGCGCGCCAGCGATACCGCGTGTGATACGATGCTCGGCGCGACCGGGAGCCGGCGCACGAGTCCCTGGAGCGCGATGAGATCCTCGCCGCTCAGCACCCGCTCGATGCGGCCCTCCTCCACGCCCGTCGTGCCCAGCACGATCCGCTCCTCCTCCTCGCGGCTCGGGTACCCGACGTTGAGCGCGAACATGAAGCGGTCGAGCTGCGCCTCGGGGAGGGGATAGGTCCCCTCCTGCTCGATCGGGTTCTGCGTCTCGAGGACGAAGAAGGGCTCGTGGAGCGAGTGCGTGGTGCCGCCGCTGGTGACGGCGTGCTCCTGCATCGCCTGGAGGAGGGCGGCCTGGGTCTTCGGCGGCGCGCGGTTGATCTCGTCGGCGAGCACCACGTTCGCGAAGA
>DATAIM010000533.1:0-11394 GCA_036262655.1 Gemmatimonadaceae bacterium
AAGTTCACGCCGCTGCAGGAGCGAATAAAGGATTATGTGGGACAGCCGAAATCGAATGGATATCAGTCGCTGCACACCACGATCTTCGGTCCGGGCAAGCAGCTGTTCGAGATTCAGATAAGGACGCGCGAGATGCACCGCACCGCAGAATACGGCATCGCGGCGCACTGGCGCTTCAAGGAGAACGCGAGGAACGCTGACGAGCTCGATCGTGCGCTGCACTGGTTCAGGCAGGTTCTGGAGCTGCAGCTCGATGCGAAAACGCCGGACGAGTTCCTCGAGTTTCTGAAGCTGGACCTTTATCAGGATGAGATTTTCGTCTTCACACCAACCGGCGACGTGATTCAGCTCCCGAAAGGAGCCACTCCAATCGATTTCGCTTTCGCGGTGCACACCGAAGTCGGCCTCCACGCGCGCGGGGCGAGGATCAACGGCCGGCAGGCCACTCTCGCGCGCGAGCTCAAGAATTCGGATACAGTCGAGATCATTACCGACGTCAACGCGCGCCCCAGTCGTGACTGGCTGCAGCACGTACGAACGGGAAGAGCGCGGCACAAGATCCGGCAGCGACTTCGCATCGAAGAACAGACGACGTCTGCGAAGCTCGGACGCGAGATACTTCTGCGCGAGGTAAAGCGGCGACGCCTCGCAAAGCCGGATGACAGCCAGCTCAGCGCAGCCGCCCATGCGATGGGCCTCAATGACCCAAATCACCTGATCGCGTCGGTCGGGCAGGGTGACATAGGCGTGATGCAGGTGATGAAGCACCTGTATCCGGAGGACGAGACTCCTCCGACTCCTCCAAAGACGGGACCGCTGGATTGGATCGTCGACAAGATGCGCGGCGCGCCCAAGGGTGTCCGGATACAGGGTGTCGACGGACTGATGGTGCGCTATGCCCAGTGTTGCCAGCCGGTCCCCGGTGATCCGGTTGTCGGGTACGTCACCCGGGGACGGGGAGTGAGCATCCACAGAGCCGATTGTCCCAATCTATTGATGCTGGATCTCGAGCCCGAGCGGCGGCTGGATATCGACTGGAAGGAGCTGGAAGGTGAGCGCTTCATGGTGCGGCTCGTGCTGGATGCAACTGACCGGCGCGGGTTGTACGCCGATCTCGCAGCGGCCGTGTCAGCGACCGACACGGATATCCGGTCCTTCGAGCTTACAAGTGCTGACGGCCACGTCACGGGCGCGCTAGCGGTCGAGGTGGAAAACCTCGCGCATCTGCAAAAGGTTCTGAAGGCTGCACGGCGCGTTAAGGGCGTGACCGAGGTGACCCGCAAAGAGCGCCTGGCCAGCGATAACTGATTACTCCGCGCTGGAGTGCTCACCTCCTTCGCCATACCAGCATTTCACCCGAATAAAAGCCGACAACCCGTTATATTTCGGGGTGCCCAAAGCCGAATTCAATCTCCAGGCGCCGTTCAAGCCTGCCGGCGATCAGCCCCACGCAATAGGGGAGCTGACCCGGGGGCTCGAGCGCGGCGACCGGTTCCAGACGCTTCTCGGCGTGACCGGTTCGGGCAAGACGATGACTATCGCAAACGTCATCCGGAACTTTGGCCGCCCGACGCTTGTCCTCTCCCATAACAAGACGCTCGCCGCTCAGCTTTACGGCGAGATAAAGGGCTTCTTCCCCAACAACGCCGTCGAATACTTCATTTCCTACTACGACTACTACCAGCCCGAAGCGTACGTGCCCACCACGGATACGTACATCGAAAAGGATGCGTCGATAAATGAGGACATAGACCGCCTGAGGCTGAGGGCGACGTCGAGCCTGATGGAGCGCGACGACGTCATCATCGTCGCGACCGTATCGGCCATCTACGGCCTCGGAGATCCGCGGAGCTATCGTGAGCAGATGGTAACGCTTGCCAGGGGCCAGCGGATCCCGCGCGACGAAATTCTCCGTTCACTCGTGAAGATCCAGTATTCGCGCAATGACGTCATGTTCGACCGCGCGACGTTCAGAGTACGCGGAGACACGGTCGAGATTCTTCCCGCCTACGAAGAGCAGGGGGTAAGAGTCGAGATGTGGGGGGACGAGATCGAGCGGATCTCGAAGATCAACCCGCTGACGGGTGAGGTCATCGCCGACCTCGAGAAGGCGGCGATTTATCCCGCCAAGCACTTCGTTACATCTCGCCCGACAATCCAGCGCGCGCTCGAGCTGATTCGTGCCGAGCTCGCCGAGCGGCTGACCGAGCTTCGGGCTACCGGCAAGCTTCTCGAGGCGCAGCGTCTCGAGTCTCGCACTCAGTTCGACATGGAGATGATGCTCGAGATCGGGACATGCGCTGGAATCGAGAATTACTCGCGGCATCTCTCAGGTCGCGCCGCCGGCGAGCGCCCGGCGTGCCTGTTCGATTACTTCCCGGAAGACTTCCTCGTTGTCATCGACGAATCACACGTGACGCTTCCGCAGATTGGCGGAATGTTCAATGGCGATCGAGCGCGTAAGCTCACGCTCGTCGATTACGGGTTCCGTCTGCCGAGCGCGCTCGACAATCGTCCGCTCATGTTCGACGAGTTTCTGTCGCTCACTCCGCGCGCAATCAACGTATCGGCAACCCCTGGCGAGATCGAGCTTCGGTTGTCCGAGGGCGTCGTAGTGGAGCAGATCATCCGGCCAACCGGACTGATCGATCCGGAGATCGACATTCGACCCGTGCGTGGGCAGGTTGACGATCTGCTGAATGAGATCCGCATCCGCGAGCAGAAGGGCGAGCGCGTGCTGGTGACGACGCTTACCAAAAGGATGGCGGAAGATCTCACGGACTATCTCCAGCAGATGGGAGTGCGTGTTCGCTACATGCACTCCGACATCGATGCGATCGAGAGAATGGAGATCGTGCGAGGTCTGCGCCTTGGCGACTTCGATGTGCTTATCGGAATCAACCTTCTGCGGGAGGGGCTCGACCTGCCGGAAGTATCGCTCGTGGCGATTCTCGATGCGGATCAGGAGGGCTTTCTGCGAAGCGATCGCTCTCTCATCCAGACTGTGGGGCGAGCAGCTCGAAACGTGAACGGACGCGCAATCTTCTACGCCGACCGCATCACCGGCTCGATGGAACGCGCGATCGAGGAAACGAAACGGCGGCGCGAAACGCAGCGAGCGTACAACGCGGAGCACGGAATCACGCCTCAAACGGTGATGAAGAGCACCGAGCAGGTTCGGTTCATCACGCGTGTTGCGGATGCGCGAGAGGCAAGTGACGCCCGCCATGAGGAGCAGGCCCGACGGGTGTCGGAGGCCTCGCCGTCGTACAAGGGTAAGGACCCGGCGCTCATCATTCCGCAGCTTGAAAAGGAGATGAAGGAAGCGGCCGCAAATCTCGATTTCGAGACGGCCGCGCGGCTGCGTGATCAACTTTTCGAGATCAGGGCGAAGACCGATGGCAATCGGAACCGCGTTCGGGGTTCGCTGGCCGCGATTCGCGTCGAGCGGTGACATTTACGCCGCGTTACGTCGTTCCACCCCTTGCTGGTGAGGGGCACCTCACTCTCGATGAGCGCGAGCTCCGCCGGTGGGGGCAGGACCTTGGCGAGGCGAGCAACCCACCGCTGCTGATCGCCTTGACCGGTGAGCTCGGCACGGGGAAGACGACGCTCGCGCAGGCTATCTGCATGGGCTATGGAGTAGAGGAACTCGTAACGAGTCCGAGCTACGCACTCGTGCATCGCTACGAGGCGCCGCGATCGCAGGTGTACCACCTCGATCTTTACCGGCTCGATAACGAGGCACAGCTGACCAATATCGGCTGGGACGACATTCTCTCTGAAAGAGCCCTCGTCATCGTGGAGTGGGCGGAACGGGCGGCGGGTCGGATGCCTTCAAATCATCTGCACATAGAGCTGGAGTATTCGCCGGCGGAGAGCTCTCGCCGCATTCTTCTCGCCGGATGAACCCAGATCTGTCGCTTGCCCTCGAGGGCTCTACCTACGCAGGCAGCGCAGCGATCATTCGCGATGGTTCGGTCATCGCCGAGATGACGCTGGACAACGCGCCGAAGCCCGGGCGTACGGGCCGCGAGGAGGGCTTCCTGCCCATGGTGGACAGATGCCTGAGCAAAGCGGGAATTGATGTCGGCAGCCTTTCGCGCGTGGTCTGCGGGGAAGGCCCCGGAAGCTTTACGAGCTTGCGCGTGGCCGCATCGATAGGGAAGGGAATAGCTGTTGGCGCCGGCATTCCAATGTTCGCGGTGTCGTCGCTCAAGCTGATCGTCGCCGGTGCGCAAACGTCGCCAGGAACCTGGCTCGCGGCTCTTCCGGCAATGCGAGGGGAAGTATTTGTTGCGCCGTTTGAAGTTTTGGAGGATGGAACGATCAATCAAACCGCCGCCGCGTCGCTCGTGCTCGAATCCTCGCTGGGTGAGGAGAGCGTGAAGTGGGGTGGCCCGGCGATCGGGCCGGGTGTCGGCTCGGAATGGGCTCCGCACGCGAGGGGAGTCGCTCGCGTAATGAAGGACGTGCTGGCCGGAGGGCCGTGTGACATCGATACGTGGGAGCCGACGTACGGGCGGTTTGCGGAGGCACAAGTTCGATGGGAAGCATCGCACGGACGTCCCCTTACTGCTACAGGATGAACCGACGATGCAGGACGGAGGCTCGCCAAGGTCCGACGGAACCCCGGTCGCCATTCGTGCGGCGTGCGCTATGGATTTATCTGCGGTGAGGCGTATCGAGCAGGGTTCGTTTGCAGATCCGTGGGGCGCGGCAGAGTTCCGATCTGTGCTCGAATCGCCTCACACTATCTTTCTTGTCGCCGTCAGCCATCCAGACGAAGCGGTCATCGGCTATGCAATCGGTCTGACAGTTCTCGATGAATCCGAGATTCTGAACATCGCCGTCGACCCGGAATCGAGGCAGCGCGGCGTCGGTGGTCGGCTGCTCGATGCGACGATTGCTGAAGCACGAGGTCGCGGCGCCGTTGCCGCTTTCCTCGAGGTGCGGGAATCGAACTCGGCGGCGCGGGAGTTATACAGGTCGCGAGGGTTCGAGAGCCTGTCCCGAAGGAGGGATTACTATCGGGCCCCGGTGGAAGACGCACTCGTTCTCCGTCTGGCGATGCAATGATTGCAAGCGAAATGCATGGTATGTGCGAAGCTGCGCAGCGGGTTTACACTTGAAGGCGAGCGCAACAATCCTCGCAGGGAGGCAATGTGAGTCGGAGTGTGAATAAGGTGACGTTGATCGGGAACCTCGGAAACGAACCGGAGGTTCGAACAACCGCAAATGGCAGCAAGGTCGCGACGTTCTCGCTCGCCACCGGGCGGGCATGGACCGGGGCAAATGGTGAGAAGCAGGAGAAGACGGAGTGGCACCGCTGCGTTGCGTGGAACGGCAAGGCGTCAGGGATGGGCCTCGCGGATGTCGTGGAGAAATACTGCAAGAAGGGTGAGAGGGTCTACGTCGAAGGTGCAATCGAGTACGGCCAGTACAAGGACAAGGAAGGCCAGACTCGATACACCACCGAGATCAAGGTCCGCGAGCTCATGCTGCTTGGCGGCAGTGGCCGCGGCGGCGACTTCGACGCGGACTCGGATAGCTCGAGGTCCAGAGCTCCGGCTCGAGCGGGAGCCGGCCGTCCCGCTGCAACCGAGAGCTTCGATGACTTCCCGGCCGCGCTCGAAGATCAGGACGACGATCTTCCCTTTTAAAAGCGGATGGAAAAGAAAGTCGAAAGTGCCCTGCGGCCTTTCGACTTTCTTTTTCACGGAGGGCCGCGGGTCGGTTCGTGACGCCCGGCGGCCGCAATCAGTCTAGCAAGCGAGGATTATCTCGCCCGGGCTGGAAGCTGCCTCCCGGGCAATTTCAGCTTCTCGCGGAGCAACCAATGCAGGTTCTTCAATTCGCCTTCTTGCGTGCCTTCAACCACACGGCCGCGCGCACCGTTGGGCGCTATGTGTTTCGTGCGGGCTGTTCACTTATCCTCTGGACGCTGGTGAGCGCCGCTGGAGCGCAGACTCCCACGCCAGGTAAGAAGAAGACCGACGTCCCGCCTCCAGTGTCGAAACCGGCACCCGAGACAAAGGCTGCTCCCCCAGAGACGGTTCCGAGCGATAACGGTCAGAAGCCAGTCCCCACTCTCACCCCCGTCTCGGCGGGTGCGAATGAAGTGACGCACGTTGTGAAAAAGGGCGACACACTCTGGGATCTGGCGAAAGAGTATCTGAAGGACCCGTTCAGGTGGCCCGATGTTTTTCAGAGAAATACCGACGTTGTTGAGAACCCGCACTGGATTTATCCCGGGGAGACCATCCGGATTCCGGGAAGCGAAGTAAAGCCCGACGTTCTGGCTCGAATCGCTACCAGACCGGCGCCAGTGTCCGAGCGAACCGTGTTTGCACAGGATCGCATGGGAGTCATGCCTGACCGCCTCGGTTCCAGCGGTGAAGTGCTTGGCCGCGTCTCTGTCTCGGGAGTACCGCGCGGCGAGATCGAAGCTGCTCCGTTCAGTGACCGCATTGGAGGCCCACGCGGGAGTGGAACACTATCGGGCGCTTACGACAGGCCCGGGATCGCGTCGCCCGCTGGTGAGCGCCGCTTCCAGCTCAAGGACAGAGTATTCGTGCAGCTGCCGGCGACGGGCTCGGCACGAGCAGGCGATGTTCTTCTGTCATACCGGCTGGGTCCTCAGATCAGTGACGTCGGACAGCTCGTGATCCCTACCGGAATTCTCCGGATCGAGTCAGCGACGCCAGGACAGCCTGCCCTCGCGCGAATTCAAAAACAGTTCGATGAGATCAGACTCGACCAGCCCGTGATGGCGCTCAATGACCTGCAGCCGTCCGTCGGATCACCCGTGCGCGTTCCTCAAGGTCCTGCCGAAAAGGTCGTATACATCGCGAACGATCCCGTTTTGCCATCCTTGCAGAGCTACGTGATCCTCACCGCGAACTCGGCTAACGGTGTGCGCGTAGGCGATCAGTTTACACTCATCGACGACACGATCGATCCGCGTCATCCCGCTCCTGCGGTTCCAGTCGCGATCGCGGAAGTCGTACGGGTAACGCCATTCGGCGTAACAGCGATAATCGTCGACCATGAGCAGCCAAAGATTCGCACCGGGATGCTGGCGAGGCTGAGCGCGAGAGCACCCTGATTTCGCGGCCGGCACAGTCCAGAAAATTGGTGCCCGCCGAGTAGCCCGGGATTAAATTACGGGCGATCATGATAGTGATCGCCCACTTCATCGCAATCTCCTGTTACATCGGCGCCGCTGCCATCGCCGCACTGCCACTTGCGCGGCGCGTCAAGCCGCCGGTAAACGGTGTCATCGCCACGCTGTCCCTCGGCGTCGCGGTGCACGCGTTTGCACTTTTCGCGTTCGCAAAAGAAAGCGGATCGGGGTCACTAACCGGGCTCGGGCCGGCACTCAGCTTTGCGGCCTTCGTTCTTGCGGTGGCTTTGCTTCTCGTCGAGGCTTTCGCCCGCGAGGTGAGCCTGACTCTTTTCGCGGCTCCTCTTGCTGGGCTCATCACCACGGCGGCAAACATATCGGGGCTGAGACCGCTTCTTGACCCGCAGGGTACGCGCGGCGTGTGGCTCGCCCTCCACATTGTGCTCAGCTTCACGGGGATGGCCGCCTACGCTACTGCCGCGGCCGCCGGCACGATGTACCTGATCGCCAGGCGGGAGCTGAAGTCGGCCCGCTTCGGCGCGATCTTCCGTTCTTTCCCGCCCCTCGACACCCTCGATCGCGTGAATCACTACGCCTCGATCGCGGGGTTTTTCGGGCTCACCACTGGTCTTGCTCTGGCGGGCGCTTACTCGATCGCGTACCGCACTATCGTTGTTCCGCAGCTCGTGTGGGGCCTGGGTGCATGGATTTGTGTTGGAGGGCTTGCGCTTGGACGAATTCTCCAGGGCCTTCAGGCACGCCGCGCAGCGATCATGTCCGCGGTCACGTTCGTCACCGTCATTGCGCTGTACGTAGTATTCCGTGCCGCCTCGCTGGATAGAGGCCAGTTCCTCTGACCGCGTTTCCCATCGCATTGAAGGGCGATAGCATCACCGCCGTTGTGATCGGAGCCGGAGAGGTGGGTACGGCCAAGGCTCTCGCGCTTTACGACGCCGGCGCGGTAGTTCGCGTAATCGCTCGTCAAGCGTCTGAGCGACTACGCGCCGCAGCGTGGGCGAGCAAGCGACTCACGGTCGAAACGCGTGACTACTCTGGTCCCGAGGACATTGCCGCTGCGGAGCTGGTAGTTGCCGCTACGGGGAGCCCTGCAGACGAGCGGATCGCGGAGGACGCCCGCACGCTTCACCGGGTCGTCGTCGTCGCAGGCAACCCCCCTCTTGGCAACGCCACTTCCATGGCTGTGCATCGGGCCGGTCCCCTCGCGATCGGTGTGAGCGCAGGGGGTGTTCCCGGCGCGGCCGCCAGAATTCGCGATGCGCTCGCCAAAAGATTCGACTCCCGTTATGCGGACGCCCTGACCTCATATGTGGCATTGAGGTCGAAGACCATCACCGAAAGCGGGTCGTCGACCTGGGCTTCACTCAACAGTAAGCTGGCCACAGACGATTTCTGCGATGCGGTCGAAAATGGGGAATTTGCGAGGGCGCTGGCGAAGTGCCGTTGATCCTCATCGGTGTCAATCACCGGACCGCGCCGATAGAGATCCGGGAACAGCTCGCTTTCTCCAGATCTGAGAGGTTGCCGCTGCTCGACACCGTTCGCGACGCCGGCGCGAGCGAAGCGGTTCTCCTGTCGACATGCAACCGCACCGAGCTATACGTGATCGATGGCCGCGGTGAATCCGTTCCCGTGGTACGCGACCTGTTCAGCTCGCGTGTTGGCGAGGATGCGTCCCGCTACCTCTATGTGCGACATGATCGCGAAGCTGTCGCGCACCTCTTTCGTGTCGCTTCCGCTCTCGACTCGATGATTCTTGGAGAATCGCAGATTCAGGGGCAGGTTCACGACGCGTGGGACAGCTCACGTGAGACTTCCGGCGCCGCTCTCAACAGGCTTTTCCAGTTCGCGCACCTGGTAGGCTCCCGTGCGCGTGAGGAGACCGGTATCGGGCGCGGGGCCGGGTCGGTCAGTTCGTCGGCTGTGCAGCTCGCCAAAAAAATCTTCGGATCGCTCTCCGGGCGACGGGCCATGGTGCTTGGTGCAGGCGATGTTGCGGCGATCGCGCTGGAATGCCTGCAGAAGGAAGGAGTGAGGGTGGCCGTTGTCGCAAACAGGACGTTCGAGCGTGCAGAATCCATCGCGCGGGAACATGGGGCGGTGGCGATGCACTACGACGAATGCTGGGCAACGCTTCATACTGTGGACGTGCTGCTCTGCTCCACCGCCTCGCCGCATCCTGTGGTCACTGTCGATCACGTCGCACCTGCGATAGCAATGCGCCGTGATCGTCCTCTCTGCATTCTGGACATCGCGCTTCCGCGTGACGTGGAAGCAAACGTTGGCCAACTGGAAAATGTTTTTTTATATGATCTCGACGATCTTCGCGCAGCCGCGGAGGCGAATCTCGACCGCAGGCAGGAGGACGTTCCCGCAGCGGAACGCATCATAGCTGACGAAGTCGAGAAGTACTGGCAGTGGCTGGCTGGGCTCGCGGCTGTGCCTGTTGTGACCCAGTTCAGGGCAGAAATGGAGCGCGTTCGATCCGACGAGCTCGCGCTCGCCCTGCGCCGGATCAGTGGATTGTCAGCCGAGCAGGCCGAGGGGCTCGAGGTCTTCTCGCGGTCGCTCATGAACAAGTTTCTTCACGAGCCGAGCGTGCGTCTGCGCGCCGCGGCGGCTAACGGCAGGGGGCTGGGAGTGGTTGACGCAGCACGATATCTATTTGCGCTCGAAAAAAACGCGGACGAAACCTCGCTGCCTCCGGAGACCGAATCGTGACGCAGCGAGCGCTCATAACCGGCGGTGCCGGCTTCATTGGATCACACGTTGCGGATCTCTTCATCGCTGAAGGTTTTGGTGTCGAGATTATCGACGATCTGACTTCCGGAAAACACGCGAATCTCCCCGAAGCCGCACGTTTTCACGAGATCAGCGTTACATCGCCCGAAGCAGCGGCCATCGTTCGCGATGGGCGCTTCGATATAATCGTTCACCTCGCCGCGCAGATCGATGTGCGAAAGAGTGTCGCCGATCCGGTGCACGACGCGCGTACCAATATCATCGGGACTGTCAATCTGCTCGAAGCAATCCGGGCGAGCGGACACAAAACGCGGGTGGCATTCACGTCGACTGGCGGGGCGATCTATGGAGACTTCAACACACCTCCGAACGTCGAGACGTTCCAGAAGGATCCTGAATCGCCATACGCCATATCAAAGCTCTCGGCGGAGTATTATCTCGCGTACTACGGCAGAATTCACGGCATCGAGCATGTTGCGATGCGGTTCGGCAATGTCTATGGACCACGGCAGGACCCGCATGGCGAAGCCGGAGTAGTGGCGATCTTCTGTACGCGAATTCTCGATGGCAAGCCGCTCACGATCTTCGGTGACGGCCTTCAGACGCGCGACTACGTCTACGTCGGGGACGTCGCGCGGGCGGTGTTCCTTGGCGCCACCCGCGCGATACCGCCCGCGGAGCGCGTTGATGCCCGCGCATTCAACGTGGGAACCGGTGTCGGGACCTCGGTGGTCGATCTCGCTCGCCTGCTTCAGGAGGCGGCAGGGAGCTCCACGGAGATTGTATTCGCGCCGAAACGCCCGGGCGAGCAGCAGGAAAGTTTTCTTGACGCCGCCAAGGCACGCTCGCTGCTCGGCTGGGATCCCAAGGTGTCGCTGTCCGAAGGGCTGGCGAGAACATTCGCATGGGCGGCGGAGCAGAATGCGGCTGAGCCCGCGTGACGCCTGAAATCCTGATGCAGGTCGGGGCGGCTGTGCCATCCTCGCCGGTCGAGCTGGTAACGGCGTCGAGCGCCCCGACGAAGGTCGTGCTTGGAGTTCTGGTCGTACTGTCGCTCGTCAGCTGGACGATCATGATCGCCAAGTGGGTGGAGTTCAAGCGAGCGGAGCGCAACGGTCTTGACTTCATGGATGAATTCGAGAGGTCACACACGCTCGATCAAGCAGCCGAAATTGCGGAGCGTGCGCCGCAAAGTCCGCAGAAAGGGGTGATGACACGTGCAGTGCGGTTCATCACCGAGACTACCCCGGCTCTCGCGGCAACCGGTGACCGGCGCGCGCGTCTCAGCGCCTCGCAGGTCGAAGCGCTTCGACAGGTATTGGATTCGGAGAGCGGCGCCCAGCGCGACCAGCTTGGCAGGTTCGTCCCATCACTCGCCACGATTGGGTCGGTCAGTCCGCTGATAGGATTGCTCGGTACGGTGCTGGGTATCATCGAGGCCTTTATTGGCATATCTACGAAAGGATCGGGAAACATCGGGGCTGTTGCACCTGGTGTTGCTGAAGCTC
>DATAIM010000534.1:0-3177 GCA_036262655.1 Gemmatimonadaceae bacterium
GGGGTGTGGACAAGTGGATAGCACGCAAGCACGCGGGCGCTAATCTCACTCAGGATCAGCTGATCGCCGAAGGAGACAAAAGTCCCGGCGTTCTCATGGCATCGGGTTACATCGCCGGCGGGGCTATCGCTGGAATCATCATCGCATTCCTGGCGGGTGTGCCGTCGATGGCTGCCTTCAATCAGCGGATCGATGCGTTCGGAGAAGCGAATCCGTTCCGGACAGGTGCAACCTCGGACCTCCTGTCAATGATTCCCTTCGTGCTGTTGATCATCATCCTCTATCTAACCGGCCGCGAAAAGCTTCTTGCTTCCAGGGGAGGGTAGAACTTCGGCGGCCGGGTCGCGGTATAACATGCGTTACGCTCAAACTCACTAAAGGGACAAAATGAAATTGATCAGCCCCCGTGTTGTCTGCATTGCCGCTGCTGGGCTCACCGCCTGCGCGCCTGCTGCGCAGCAGAGCACCGGCACTACTGCGGTAACTCCCGCTGCCGGCGTTCCCGCCCCCGGGCTCTCCGCGTCGAACCCGTTCGCCGCCCCGAGCACGCTGCCATATCAGGCCCCTGATTTCAGGCGAATTCACAACGCCGATTACATGCCGGCGTTCGATGCCGGCATGAAACAGCAGCTCGCCGAGATCGATGCAATCACCAGCCAGTCCGCCGCACCGACGTTCGAGAACACGATTGTTCCGATGGAGAATTCGGGAGCAGTGCTTACGCGCGTCTCGAAGGTGTTCAATGCGATCACGAGCGCCCACACGAGCGACAGTCTCCAGAAGATTCAGGAAGAGGTAGCGCCGAGGCTTGCAGCACATGGCGACGCAATATTTCTAAACGACAAGCTCTATCAGCGGGTTAAGAGCATCTACGATCGACGCGCATCGCTCGGCTTCAGCCAGGAGCAGAAGGCGCTCGTCGAGCTCTACAACCGGATGTTCGTCCGCGCCGGTGCGAATCTCGCCGAATCCGACAAAGTGAAGCTTCGTGCTCTGAATCAGGAGGAGTCGAAGCTCACCACCGAGTTCCAGAATCGCCTTCTCGCCGCGACGAAGGCAGGCGCTCTCGTTATCGACAACGTTGCCGATCTGGAGGGAATGACTCCCGATGCAATTGCAGCCGCGGCTGCAGCAGCGAAGCAGCGCGGTCTCGAGGGGAAGTGGGTGATCTCCCTTCAAAACACAACGCAGCATCCGGCGCAGCCATCGTTGAAGAAACGCGCCGTGCGGGAGCATCTGTTCATCGCCTCAACCACGCGCGCGGAAAAGGGTGACTCGAACGATACACGGGCAATCGTCCAGCGCCTTGCGCAGCTTCGCGGTGAAAAAGCGAAGCTCCTCGGCTTTCCCACCTGGTCCGCGTACGCACTGGACAATCAGATGTCGAAGACGCCGGCGAATGCCCTCAAGCTGCTGATGGATCTCGTTCCTGCCGCCACCGCGAAGGCACGCACCGAGATTGGCTCGATGCAGGCTCTGATCGACCGGGAAAAGAGCGGCTTCAAGCTGGCCCCTTGGGATTGGCAGTACTATGCGGAGCAGGTTCGAAAAGAGCAGTTCGCCCTCGATGAGTCGCAGATCAAGCCGTATTTCGAGATGGACCGCGTCCTTCGCGACGGGGTCTTCTTCGCTGCGGGAAAGCTCTACGGCCTGACCTTCAGGGAGCGGAAGGATATTCCCGTCTACCATCCTGACGTTCGCGTGTTCGAGGTGTTTGACGCTGACGGAAAACCGCTGGCGCTGTTCTACGCGGACTACTTCAAGCGGGATGAGAAGGGCGGCGGCGCGTGGATGGATGTGTTCGTGGACCAGAATGGATTGACCGGCACGAAGCCGGTCGTGTTCAACGTCGCAAACTTCACGAAGCCGGCTGCCGGAAAGCCTGCGCTGATGACGTTCAGCGACGTTACGACGATGTTCCATGAGTTCGGCCATGCATTACATGGAATGCTCTCGAACACGCGGTATCCAACGGTCTCGGGAACGAACACGCCGCGGGACTTTGTCGAGTTCCCATCGCAGTTCAATGAGAACTGGGCGCTCGAGCCCGCCGTTTTCGCGAACTACGCGAAGCATTTCAGCACTGGCGCGCCGATGCCGCAGGATCTGGTTGCGAAGATCAAGAAGGTGGGAACCTTCAACCAGGGGTTTGCAACGACCGAGTATCTCGCCGCTTCACTTCTCGATATTGCGTGGCACACATTGCCACCGGGCTCTCCGCTTCAGGACGTCAACAGGTTCGAGTCCGATGCTCTCAAGCGCTACAACATCGCAATGGCAGAGATTCCGCCGCGGTATCGCACGACGTATTTCTCGCACATCTGGCCCGGGGGATACGCATCGAGCTATTACGCCTACCTGTGGAGCGAGGTGCTCGACCACGATGCATATGCCTGGTTCCAGGAGAACGGTGGCCTGACGCGTGCTAATGGCCAGCGGTTCCGTGACATGGTTCTGTCCCGCGGCAGCACGCAGGATCCCGCCGACCTGTATCGCCTGTTCAGAGGTCGCGAGCCGAGCGTGGAGTACCTCATTCTTCACCGCGGTTTGAAGGAGGGAGGCGAGAAGTAGCACACGCAGCGATTAACCAAAACAAATAGGGCGTGGACGCGTACCTCGGCGTCCACGCCCTATTTGTTTGTTACGCGCGATGAGCGGCACTGACGTAGCGGTACTCCCGATGCTTGGGGCGACTGCTGTGCGCTCGTTCGGACCGGCGATCCTCAAGCTTCGCGCGGCCTACGGAAAAGGGATTCGCCCACCGCAGACGTCGAGTACCTCCCGGCCGTTGATCGGGCTTCAGGCTTCTTCGCTAGGTTAAAGCTGTCCCCCGAAGAACAATCAGGCGTGGAAGCTGGTGCCTATCTTTTTCTCTGTCGGCATGTTTCGCTCCACGTGACGCGTTTCGATCAGCGTGCGTCGGGCCTGATCCAGCCGGTGAGTGTCTTCCAGCCAGTGATTGATAATGTTCCGCACTACAGACGGCTCGATCGACCCGCGAGCATTTATCGGATCACAGCTCCGTGAGTTCTGGATGCCATACGATGGCGTTACGCGACTCTCCGGACGGGTCGCGTTCCTCGTCAGCCGAGGAATGAGCTTTACCGTGGAGGGAGAAAACGTCCTCGATCATCAACGTGGCGAGCCGGACAATGTAACTGTCCTCCCTGGACGAAC
>DATAIM010000535.1:0-2370 GCA_036262655.1 Gemmatimonadaceae bacterium
CGGCCAACGAGGTCGTTGCAAGCGGCGGAAAGGCGCTCGTTTCGCCCTGGTGGCTCGTTGGCAGTTACTTCTTCCAGTCAGTCGGCGAGCTGTGTCTAAGCCCTGTTGGCCTGTCATCGATGACGAAACTCGCGCCGCGTCGGTATGTCAGCCAGATGATGGGTATCTGGTTCCTGGCTTCTGCGCTCGGCAACCTGATTGGCGGGCGCGTTGGCGGCCACGTGGATCCGGAGAAGCTGGATCAGATGCCGCAGCTGTTCACGACAACGACGATTTCACTGATGGTCGCGGCAGCCGTTCTCGCGGTGATGATCGTTCCGATTCGGAAGATGATGGCTACATCGTCGCAGCCGGGCGGGGTGCGCAGCTAAGGAGCAGGGGCAACTGCGCACTGGGCGATGAAGCTCAGGGCCAGTTGAAAACGCTGGTTGGAATGGACCGCTCGCGGTTACGCTGAACATCCTTCGGTTCTTTCCAGAAGATGCTCGAGAAGTCGCGGTTCATGAGACGGAGCCTGACTCGCGCGCCGCTCGAGCGCTCGAGAGGGAATGCCAGGTCCAATCGCCACATCCGCTGCGAGCGTGGCGGAACGGATGCGAGCAGCGACAGGCCAACGGATGCGTTAATTCCGGTCGTCACTCCGAACGGGACATCTCCCGCCGATAGCTTTGCGAGATCAGCGAATGGCGCGAGACCAACCGACGCGAGCTGCTTGACATGTCCCACAAATACACGATCCTCGAGGCGAAGGACCACCCGCCGTCCTCCTCCGAGCCAGGAGCTCTGATAGCCGCGCGGCCCGCCGTCCTTGTCGGCGAGCGTGAGCTGGAATGGAATGCGCTGGCGCTGCCCTTCACTCCACTCGAAGCTGGTCAGGACCGTGTGGCGCGTCGCCGGCTTCACATACGTCGCAAACCTGCCACTCACGAGGATCCCGTCCCACCGCTCTGAATCCTGATCCCGCCGGCCTTCGATCGTCGCCTCGGCGGCCGCAAAAGCGACCGGAGTCCCGCCGCCGGCATAGATGTTCGCCGACGCAAACAGATCCTGGTCGAGTCCGCCGAACAACTGCATCCCGCGTCCAAGCACACCGGCAGCTTCGAAGCCCTTCCGAACGTCCTGCGTCCCGTCCAGTGACTCGAACCCGGTGACCCGCATATATCTAACGTCGCGAAGCCCGGCGAGCGCGTTGATGCGCGTCACACGGTGACGCACGTAACGATTGAACAGCTCCTGCGTCGTGTCGCGGGCGGTCACTCCATTCAGCACGAACGTTGGAAACGGCTGCGGCATCTCGTCTTCATACGAGATCGATGCACCAAGTAGGGCGAGCTTACCTGGGGGGCCCACCCGCGCGACACCGCCGATGTCCGCGTACGAGCGCTGGAGCATTATCGCGGGATGGACGTTCGCGTCTCGGCGGAAATACCGGTAATCCTCGCGCGCACCCGCGGTGGTTCGCCAGGAAACGCGCTGCAGATCGGTTAGAAAAGGATGACTCAGCTCGATGCCCCAGTTTCCGCCGAGCTCATTCCGCGCCCCCTCGAGCATGAGCTGATACGGACGCCCGACGAACTGGTAATCCATCAGGCGCGCCGAGAAATTGTCGCGGAAGTCCTCGCTGTAGCTCCATGTCCCGACGACGGACATCGCCTCGCCCATCAGGTTTTCTTCGCCGAGGCGGAATTTTCTGAGATACGGAACAGCGCCCGATCCACCGCCCCCGAGAACTATCGAAATTTCGTCGACCGTAACGACCGAGAGGTACACTCCGCCCGCCTCATCGGCGAAGGCTGTTACAGTCGCATCGGCCAGGTAGGGCTGAGCGCGAAGGATTCGCTCCGACTCGAGGCGCCGCAGCTCACTACACGCCATGCCCGGCTTGAGCGCGAGAAACCGGGAAATGACCTCCGGATTTGTCGTGGCATGCAATTCGGTGAGCTGGCGCGCGATTCGCCGGTTTAAACCAGACCCTTTTACTTCGAAAGGCGGTCGCGCGCTGATCTCGATCCTGCTGATGATCTGACCCTTGCACGGTACACCCCCCGCACCCAGACTTTGAGACTGGAGAGCGGCAGGCAAAGCGATCGCGCCCGGAGCTGCAAACCACAGAAATCTGAAACCGAGAGATCTCAACGTGTCATCCGCACCTGCTCAGGTTTTCGTAGACTCCCGACCGAGCCATCGTGTCTCCACTGCCCCCACCGTCGCGGTCTCGGCGACCTCCGACACACGCCTCGGCGGCGCTCACCGCGTCCGGCTCAACAGCGCCTATATAACGTCTCTCGAGAATGCAGGGCTTGTACCAGTCATAATTCCGCCGTTCAGCAGTCACGTCGGCGCACTCGCCGCGATGTCGCGCCTGGACGG
>DATAIM010000536.1:0-5211 GCA_036262655.1 Gemmatimonadaceae bacterium
AGGAGTGCGAGGATGTGGGAGTAGTCGTCGTGGTTCTTCCGCACGCGCACGTTGGAGATCCACCGCCGTGGCTGTTCCAGTGTGACACCGAGCGGCTTCTTCTGTCAGTAGGCGGGCGAGAGAGGGCAGACTCGGTTCGGAACGGTCTCGAGGATCTACCGGATGAAGCGGAGATCGTGATCGTACACGATGCTGCGCGGCCGTTCGCAACTCTTCGAATGACAGAGGACGTCGTGGCGGAAGCCCGCAGAGGACGCGCCGCAGCGCCCGGCTTGCCAATCGTTGATACCATCAAGCGAGCGCACGCGGACGGCACTGTTTTGGAGACCATCGATCGTCAAGGCCTGGTCAGGATCCAGACTCCTCAGGCATTCCCCAGGGCGATGATCGAGCGCGCCCACCGCGAAGCAGCGGAGGACAGCGTTCGGGCGACTGATGACGCAGCGCTGTGCGAACGCCTCGGGATGCAGGTAGTGGTTGTGCGCGGCAGCGAGCGTGCTCTCAAGATCACAACCGAAGCGGATTTCGCTCGCGCCGAGGCGCTGAGTATCTTGACGGAATGACACTGGCACCGCTTGCGACTCCTTTCTGGTCCGCCGACGAAGTCGAATCGGCGCTGCCGGAGACGCTCGCGAATCTGCACGCCCGAAAAGTCCTCGCTTACCCGACAGAGACCGTTTATGGCTTTGGCGGCGGGGTGGACCGCGAATCGGTCGCCAATCTCATCGAGCTGAAAGGGCGACCTCCGAACAAGCCATTTCTGCTTATAGTTTCGTCGAGCGAGATGATCACTCGGCTGGGACTGCATCTCACGAGCTATGCGTCGCAGCTCGCAGCGCGCTTCTGGCCAGGACCGCTCACACTCGTACTCCCCGGCGGGGAAAAACGAGTGCCGGAGCAATTGCGCGGTCCGGAAGGTGGGATCGCAGTGAGGTGGACCCCGCACCGCGGCCTCGCGCGACTCGTGCAGGCATACGGCGAGCCCATCACTTCGACGAGCGCGAACCGGCCCGGCGTGCCACCGGCAGTGAATGCACACGAGATCATCGAACAATGGGGTGACGCCATAGCGCGCGGGGCTCTGTATGTGCTGGACGGAGGTCAGCTTGGTCACTCCGCACCGTCGACCGTGGTGGACTGCACCGGTCGCAGACCGCGCGTGATCCGGCCCGGTGCGATCTCATCTGCGGCGCTGCGTGAAAGCGTTCCCGACGTTGTCGGAGACAGCTGAGATCCCGGTGAAGATTCTGTTCGTGTGCAGCGGAAATACCTGCCGAAGTCCCCTTGCAGAGGCGATCGCGAGAAGGCTCGCCACGGTGGCTGGGAGAAGCGACATCGAGGTATCGAGCGCGGGCACGCAGGCGTGGGATGGCTCGCCTGCGAGCGATGGAGCACTCCTCATCGGGATGGAGCGCGAGCTGGATCTGTCGAGCCATCGATCGCGTCATCTCACGCCTGAGATCGTCGCCGCGAACGACCTGATTCTCGTAATGGCCCCCTCCCACCTCGCTCGCGTGAAGGAGCTGCATCCACCCGCGAATGCCCACCTGCTGACGGGTTTCGCATCAGGTGAAGGGGGAGGTCAAACGGTGCAGGACCCGTTCGGTGGCGATCTCCAGGCATACCGCGAAACCGCTGACGATCTGGAGCGCGAGCTCGCCGGTCTCCTGCAGCGAATCCGCGCCCCGTGATCGAGCGGGAACGTCTGGTGTTGATCGGGCAACCTGTTTCGCAGTCGCTTTCCCCCGTAATGCACAACGCAGCACTCGACGCGGCCGGGATCCCGCTTCGTTACGAGGCAGTGGACGTTTCGCCTGAAAACGTTCACTCATTTTTGTCAGAGCTCGCGCGCGGAACCTGTGCAGGCAACGTGACGTTCCCGCACAAGAAGGCGGCGATGAATTTTGCCACGGTTTGTTCGGAAGTCGCCGTACGCGCGGGTGCCGTGAACACCTTCTGGGCTGATGGAGAAGGATATCTCGAGGGTGACAATACCGACGTCGCGGGGTTCGATGCCGCAGCGTTGGAGCTTCTTGGAGGAATGCCGGATGGGATACGAGTCGCTGTGCTCGGTGCAGGAGGAGCCGCGGGGGCGGTCTTGACGTCGCTGGATGCGTGGCCCGGCGCCAGTGCCACCGTTCATGCCCGGGATCTCGCAAGAGCGGTTGCGATGCGCATGCGGCATTCGGTTGTCGTCCGAGCCTGCTCGATGAGGGATCCCTGCCTTGCGGATGCGGATCTTGTGGTGAATGCCACACCAATCGGCATGTCGACTGATGAATTCCCGGAGGAGCTCGAGCGGCTCGCACCCCACGCCGTTGTGCTCGACCTCGTTTATCGCCCAGCCGAAACAGCTTGGGTGCGAGCTGCCCGAGAAGGGGGACACACTGCCTCCGACGGACTCAGAATGCTCTTGCATCAGGGGGTTGCTGCCTTCGAGCGCTGGTTCGCGATGCCGCCAGACTCGGAGGTAATGTGGAACGCCCTCCTGGCGGCAACCGGGCGCAAGCGCTGACGGCCGTTTGCACCATTCTAGGCGCGGCCGTCACGGCGGCGGTCGACCTCCTCCTTCCTGTTTGCTGTGCTGCGTGCGGACGGCTCCTTGGTCCCCGGGAGCAGGGAATCATCTGCGGTCACTGCTGGACACTCACCCGGGAGCTGGCCCACCCGCGTTGCCAACGCTGTGGTCACCCGGCCGATCTGTATTCATGCCGATGGTGCCCTCTACTCCCACCGTTCGTAAGGGCGGCGCGGTCATTCTGCTGGATTGGCGCGGGCACCGGCAAGAGCATCGTTCACGCTCTCAAGTACGACGGCTGGACTCGAGTCGCTGAGGGCATGGCGAACCGCATGGCGCGCGTACCATGGCCCGTCGACGTAACAAGCGAGCGAACCGCAGTTGTTCCCGTTCCGCTGTCTCGAGCGCGGCAGCGCGAGCGGGGCTTCAACCAGAGCGCAATTATCGCGATGCATCTGGGACGTCTATGGAACATTCCGCTGTGGGAGAACACGCTGGCGCGCGACGTATCATCACGCAGCCAGACGGAGTTGACTCCGGGTGAACGACTGAGCAATGTTGCCGGAGCGTTTTCCGTTGCGCGAGGGTCGCTCAGATCACTTCGCGGCGCGCACGTCATTCTCGTCGATGACGTCGTTACGACAGGGGCGACGCTCCGTGCCTGCGCGAGCGCGCTGTTCGCTTCAGGATGCAGGACGATCAGCTACATGACCTTCGGCCGTGCGCCCTCCTCCGGCGACCGGCTTATTCCATAGGATAAAACACAAACCATGGCAACAAGAGTCGGAATCAACGGCTTCGGCAGAATCGGCAGGCAGGTACTCCGCGCGGCGAAGGAACAGGGTGTCGCGGATCTTGATTTCGTTGCCGTGAACGATCTCACCGATACTCGGACACTTGCCCATCTCTTCAAGTACGATTCGATTCACGGAGCGTATGGTGGCAACGTAGAAGCCGGCACTGAGTCGATCTGTGTTGACGGTGATGACATCCGCATCCTGACACAGAAAGATCCCGGGGCGCTGCCGTGGAAAGAACTGGGTGTGGACGTTGTGCTCGAATCGACCGGCCGCTTCACGAATGCCTCTGACGCCCGCAAGCACATCGATGCTGGTGCCCGCAAAGTGCTGATCTCGGCGCCCGCCAAGGGAGAGGACATCACGATCGTCATGGGCATCAACAGCGACAAGTACAACGCGGAAGCGCATCATATCGTGTCGAATGCGTCGTGCACGACGAATTGCCTCGTGCCAATGGTGAAGGTGGTGCGCGACAGCTTTGGTTTCAGGCATGGAGCGATGCTGACCGTTCACAGCTACACCAATGACCAGCAGATCCTCGATCTTCCGCACAAGGACCTGCGGCGAGCGCGCGCTGCAGCTCTCTCGATGATCCCGACCACGACCGGGGCGGCGAAGGCCACGGCGCTGGTGATTCCCGAGGTTAAGGGACTGATCGACGGAACGTCGATCCGTGTCCCCACCCCTGATGTGTCATTTACCGACCTCACTGTCGAAGTCGAGCGCCCCACGACAATCGACGAGGTCAACGCTGCCTTTCGCGGAGCCGCGGAAGGCTCGCTCGAGGG
The DNA here is from genome assembly GCA_036262655.1 of Gemmatimonadaceae bacterium. Taxonomy (GTDB): domain Bacteria; phylum Gemmatimonadota; class Gemmatimonadetes; order Gemmatimonadales; family Gemmatimonadaceae; genus UBA4720. The sequence goes on from DATAIM010000536.1 coordinate 4,107, forward strand.
AATCCTGCAATACACCGAAGAGGAGCTCGTATCGAGCGACTACATCGGCAATCCTCATTCATGCATTCTCGACGCGAAGAGCACCAACGTCGTCGATGGGACGCTCGTGAAGGTTTCCGGATGGTATGACAACGAGTGGGGCTATGCTTCGCGCTGCGTAGACATGCTGCGCTTTATCGGCGCGCGCCTGCAGTAATCGCGTGCAGAAGAAAACAGTGCGGGATCTTTCGCACGAGGAGCTCGACGGCAAACGGGCACTCGTGCGGACGGACTTCAATGTGCCTATCGATTCGAAAGGTGAGATCACCGACGACACGCGGATACGCGCCGCCCTCCCAACACTTCGCCTGCTGCTAGACCGGGGTGCCCACCCGATAATTCTTTCGCACCTCGGACGACCAAAAGGGAAACCTGAGCCAAAGTACTCGATCATGCCCGTTGCGAAACGGCTCGAGCAGCTGATTGGAAAGCCAGTCCGCTTCGTCGCGTCGACAGATTCCGAGGAGGCGCGCGAGGCGTCCAGATCCCTGCCGGCAGACGAGCTTCTGCTGCTCGAGAACACTCGGTTTCTCCCCGGCGAGGAGTCGAACGATCCGGGTCTCGCCCGCTCATTCGCGGAGCTCGGTGATGTTTTCGTCAACGATGCGTTCGGCGCCGCCCATCGCGCCCACGCCTCGACCGCCGGAGTCTGTGAGTTCCTTCGCCCCGCCGTAGCCGGACTTCTTATGGAGCGTGAGCTCGACTACCTCGGCCGAGCGCTCGCCGAACCGAGCCGGCCGTTCGTCGCCATTCTCGGGGGTTCCAAGATCTCGGGCAAGATCGACGTCATCGAACAGCTCCTGCCCAAGGTCGATGGAATGCTGATTGGCGGCGCGATGGCATGCACGTTCTATCGCGCGATGGGACTCGAGACCGGGAAGTCGCTCGTCGAAGAAGAAAAGCTCGAGCTTGCAGAAGAGCTGATGGAGAAATGGGGCGCACGACTCACGCTTCCACACGATGCAATGGTGGCAACGTCGGTGGAGGACGCGGCGAACGCGCGCGCTGTGGCGCGAGATGAAATTCCAGCGAGCGAAGCAATGCTGGACATCGGACCGCGCACCGC